>JAVXFZ010000040.1:0-24234 GCA_036657595.1 Odoribacter sp.
GGGATCGCAGTGTGCCTTGCTACTATTGCTAAATTGTGTTATCTTTGTCGTCCTTTAAAAGAATTTTTTAATACAGTAAATAATGGAATGGTTCAATAGTATATTTATAGACCATAGTGTAATACAAGCTGTCGTCGTGTTATCAATGATTTCGGCATTGGGATTGGCGTTGGGTAGGCTTCAGATTTGGGGAGTTTCGTTAGGTGTTACCTTTGTTTTTTTTGTTGGTATTGTTGCCGGTCATTTTGGTTTGACCATAGATCCATATATGTTAAATTATGCGGAGAGTTTCGGACTGATTCTTTTTGTGTATGCTTTGGGTTTGCAGGTAGGACCTGGCTTTTTCGGTTCTTTTCGTAAAGGAGGAATGGCATTGAATCTATTGGCGTTAGCAGTTATATTGATCGGTACGGTGATGACTTTGGGATTTCACGTCGTGGCGGGAGTATCTCTGCCTGATATGGTAGGGATTCTTTGTGGAGCTGTCACGAATACGCCGGCATTAGGAGCGGCTCAGCAGACATTAATACAAATGGGCGTTGATGGGGTGGATCCGGCATTGGGGTGTGCTGTTACCTATCCATTGGGTGTTGTCGGGGTGATTTTGGCAATTATATTGATCCGTAAGTTATTTCCAAAACGCTCGCAGATGAATCCGGTGGATGATGGAAAAGTGAAACAAACCTATATTGTAGGCTTTCAGGTGTGTAATCCGGGGATATTTGCAAAGACCATTCGGGAAACGGCTTTTTTGGCGAATCATAAATTTGTGATTTCCAGATTATGG
Source organism: Odoribacter sp. (assembly GCA_036657595.1). GTDB lineage: Bacteria > Bacteroidota > Bacteroidia > Bacteroidales > Marinifilaceae > Odoribacter. Next base: position 788 of record JAVXFZ010000040.1, read on the forward strand.
CGAGAGGGAAAGGTGACAATTCCTACATCTGAAACGATCCTTCAGGAAGGCGATCGTTTGTTGGTCATTACGACGGAAGTTGATGTTGAATCCTTGAAAATCTTATTTGGCGAACAGGAAAATGTAGATTGGAATAAGGAAGATATTGATTGGAATGCAATTGATAGTCAATTAATATCTCAGCGTATAGTGATTAGTCGTTCGGGAATTAATGGTAAAAAATTGGGGGCATTGCGATTACGAAACCATTATGGTATTAATATAACCCGGATTTACCGGGCAGGTGTGCAATTATTGCCAACGCCCGAATTAGTATTGCAGTTAGGCGATAAATTAACGGTGGTTGGGGAGGCGGCTGCAATTACAAACGTTGAGAAAGTATTGGGCAATCGTATTATAAGCCTGAAAGAACCGAATCTGATAGCTGTGTTTGTAGGGATTGTTTTAGGATTGGCATTAGGGGCTGTTCCTTTTATGATTCCGGGTGTGAGTTTTCCAGTCAAATTGGGATTGGCAGGAGGACCGATTATTGTCGGCATCTTAATGGGAGCTTTTGGTCCCCGCTTGCATATGATTACTTACACCACTCGTAGTGCCAACTTGATGCTTCGAGGATTAGGGCTTTCGCTCTATCTTGCTTGTCTTGGTTTGGATGCCGGTGCTCGTTTTTTTGAAACAGTATTTCGTTCGGAAGGGCTGTTATGGGTAGGACTTGGTTTTGCACTAACCTTTATTCCCGTTGTATTAGTGGCGATAGCCGCTTTGAAATGGATGAAAATTGATTTTGGTTCCTTGTCAGGAATGCTTTGCGGAAGTATGGCAAATCCGATGGCGTTGAACTATGTTAATGGGACAATTGAAGGCGATAATCCTGCTGTCTCTTATGCGACGGTTTACCCTTTGTCGATGTTTATTCGTGTGATCTTAGCACAATTGATCTTGATGGTGTTTTTATAGATGATCAGTTTAATCTAACATCAGACTCATATAGGGTTGTTCCTTTATCCTTTGTTGTTTGAGCAGTAGGGTAGTAAGTTCGTTGATGGTTAACTCTGTATACCGGATAACTTTTACATCCCGATTTATTTTCCAATATCTACCTCCCTGTATAATATGAATTGCATCATTTGCAGGAAGGAGAGGATCTGTTATTTTCAGGTATAAACATTCATTAGGATGTCTTTGAGCAAAATGTTTCATTAGTTGCTCAACCTGAATAATACGTGCCATACCGATGCTTTGAATTGATTTTCCAACGGGTGGAATGATATATTTGATGGAGGCATTGGGCCAGATTCGGTTTATTTCTTGAAACAGAGCTTCTCGATCCGAAGGGTGATCGAAAAACAGTTCCTTGACGATCACTTCTTCTTTGCAGGGGACTGCAAATGCCAAACCGCTTTGTCTTTCCGGATTTCCTTCATAGGTGGCAATGAGGCGTCCACCGGATTCGTACACATCTTGTACGATGGTGGTATAATCTTCTGCAGTGTGTTGGATGCAGCAAGAGCGTGCTTGCATACAGTGGTTGAAATAGGGAAAAAAGGCTTCAGTGCCGGTATCGTATTTTTCAGGACTACTTATTCGTGCGGTCGTCTTTTCTTTGGACGGTTTGTAATTTTCCTCAGTAAATTCAAAGATTTTTGTATAGCCAAATTTGGCATAATAGTCATATAACCAAGTCGATGCCGGAATCAAGGTTGTAACGGATATATTGCGTTCACTCATTTTGAGGATTGCCTTCTTGAGTAATTGTTTCATTAATCCGCGCTTGCGTGCACAGGGATGTGTACAGACTCCCGAAATGTATGATGTGGAGAGCATCGTTCCTTCCCAACTCATTGGGTAGGGGATCATTTGTAAGGCAGAGAGAGCCTGTCCGTTTTCTTCATAGACGAGTGCGTTTTCATCTCTGTATTTACTGTTAAAATAAAGGCGCATAGAAGCTTCGCTATCGTTAAAACATTCGCGCCACAGGTTCATAATTTCTTCTTTCTTTTCCATACTATCATTCAACATTCTTTTCCTATTTACACGTGGTATATACGGCAACTTTTCTTCTCGCCCTCTCTCTTTCTGATTTCCGATCGTTTATGAGGTTGGTACACTGCTTTGTATTTTTCCAACAAGATTGTCGGGTGATAAGACAGTTTTGCCTGTCGCAATCCGGGAATCCCGAGATCTTCTTCGCGGTTGAGGTAGATATATTGTTCTGGTAAATGGGTGGCAAATTCCTGATTAATAATATTGTATGCGCCATCAATAGTAATATCTGCTTTTTCATAATGCACACCGAAAGTGTCGTGATTGATGGGTGCGCCAAAGGTAAAGGCAGCTAATTTACCGTTGGTATAGATCACGGCTCCGCTCAGTCCTAACTCTTTCAGGTGGTGGAGGGCATAAGTCAGGGCGCGGCGTTCGTTTCGGATATTTTCATTTTCGACATATCCGTGCTTCCTACACCATTCGGCTTCAAAAAGGAGGCATTCCGGAATCAGCTCCGGTGTCAACTCTTGATAATTGTAGCTATACTCTTTTTTGAATTTATTGATGTGATTACGTTTCGGTTGATAATTCTTTCCTTTCAATTCAACCAGATCCTTTCGTTTGTACAAATAGTCAAATAAATCTCGATCGGCAGAGTACTCAAAAAGCGAGGGGAATGTTTCTTCCAGCAATTCTTTCATCGCAGGAACAACTCCTCGAAGGCAGAGTATTTCGTGTGCTGCCTGTGCTTTTTTTTCCAATTCTTCAATCACTGCTACAACATTTCCTTTCCCGAAAGGCATAAAATATTCGGGCGTACCATCTGAAGCGGTAAAGCGGATGATTAGGTGATTGCCTGCGATTGTATAACTTGATCCGGTCATAAAATGCCAACTGCATAGGTTGGCAAACGAAAGATCACAGTCCTGAGCATTTGATGGGGTGATCGTTGAAGTAATTAATTTATAGTCCTTTATTGTGATTGGTTTAAAATCCATTATAAAACATTCAGTTTAGTGTGTTAAATATATACTATTTTTAGTTGATTGCAGGCGACAGACCTGATTTTTTATATCCAAACGAGTGAAAGGATAAAAATGTTTGTCTGATGCGTAACGAAATGCTCATAACCACATTTATGGCTACTTTTTCTAAGTGTTCGTCTGCTAAAAATAAGCCTATTCATTTGGTTCATTTATGACACGGCAATTATTTTGTTGTTTTTTACATACCAAATATATCCCTCTACTTTAGGGTATCCCATTTTTCGTAAGGTATTGCAGTAGAATTTTACTTGTTTCAGATAGCTATTTTCTTCACTTTGTCCGAATTTATAATCAATCACCTTCACGATGTCGTTGGCAATAATGACTCGATCAGGTCGCGCCTTATTTCCTCCCGGAAAAAGAATATCCCTTTCGTTGATAATATGATATTCCTTGCCAAACCACTCAGAAGCCTGTTGATTTGAAATAAATTCGATAATCTTCGCACAGTATTTCTCTTTTTCTTTCCATTGGATTAAGCCTGAAAGATATGCTTGTTGGACAGCTTGAGGCACATCATTGGCATATTTCACGGATTTAAAAATCTCGTGTAAAAGTTTTCCTTCGTCAATTGCCGACAATTCGTTCTGCTCCGGTTCCATATAATCGCGGAAGCGATATTTCACACTGATCCGTCCTTTGGGTTGCCAAACGGGATAATGCTCCAATGTTAATGGAATATCTCCGCTATTTTTTTTCTCACCCCACATCTTTTTACTTCCAAGGTGGAAGTTCATCTGATCGTCTACCGTTCCAATATGATTCGGTTGATCTTTCATTTTCGACACAATTTCATAAATAAATGTCCCTATATCCGAAATAGAGATACTTCCGTCTTTATTGAACTTAGGACTAAAGGGGCAGAGGTACAACTCCGTCTTAGCACGTGTCAATGCCACGTATAAAAGATTCAGATTGTCAATATAGGCTTTCAGGTGTTCATCTAAATAATCCTTCCTGAAAATCGTATCTGCCAACTTCGAGGAATAGTTTAAGGGAGCATAGTCTAATTGTTTAAAGCCCGGTTCATTATTGCTACACCAAATGCGTCTAATCGGACGGATATTGTCTAACTCCCAACTGCAAAAAGGTAAGATGACATATTCAAATTCAAGTCCTTTGGATTTGTGAATTGTCAGAATGCGTACGGCATCAACTTCCTCGGAGGTAGACAACACCCGCTTTCCCTGTTCTTTTTCCCACCATTCGAGGAATAGGGTGATACTATTGGAATTTCCGGTTTCATATTCATAAATAATATCCTGAAAGGCTATTAAATAAGCCACTTCTTCCGTTTTTTCTTTTAAAGAAAACTGGTCAATAATAGTTTCAATGGTTTCATAGAGAGAATAAGAAGTGACCTGAGCGGAATTGGCTTTAAATTTCGTAGCTAATGTTGCAAATAAGTCTTCTTCGCTCACTTCTTGGAAGATTTTATGCAAGGTCGTCTGTTCATTGTTTCGGATAAATATCCGGTAGAAATATAAAATGGTAGCTTTATTAATCTGATCGTAAGGTTCTACCAAATATTTTAATAGGGCTACAATAAATTGTATATAGGGTGACGACCAGATATAGAGCGAATCGTTGGAAATAAAATTCACGGCTTCGGCAGCCGTTTTGTTATATTCCATCAAAAAATTCGCCACGAAAGCCCCTTCTTTTCCACCTCGCACCAAAATGACAATGTCTTTTTGTCTTCCTCCTCTTTGAATAATGTCCGTAATGGTTGCGACGACCTGATTCATAATCTGTTGATCGCCCCCTTCTTCCTTTTTCTCAGGACCAAACCAAATATCTACATAACCCGTTTTCTTTTGTCGAGGCTCTTGTTTCAAGCCTTCGTAGGCTTTTGCAATAATTCCTGTTCGTGGATCATCCTCTTCGGTGTCACGGGTGTACAAATCGGTCATCGTTTGGACGGCTGTGTCAAAAAAGGTGTTATTAAATTCCACAATTTCGTGAGCACTCCGCCAATTTTTACCCAGTAGGATATTTTTTACACCAAACCGGCTAAATTGTTCTTCTACACCGTGCGCCAATAATCCCCAGTCGCCGCTGCGCCAGCGATAAATACTTTGTTTGACATCACCCACGATGATTGCCCGAGAGCCTTCTGCCAGACTGTTCACCACTAAGGGACGGAAATTCTTCCATTGCATAGAAGAGGTATCCTGAAATTCGTCAATCATCAGGTGTTTGTAATAATTACCGCATTTTTCAAACAAAAAGGAGGTATCATTATCAGCGATCAACAGATTCAAAATGTGCGTTGTGTCGCTCAACATCATCAGTCCCTTTTCATCGCAGTAAGCTCTCACTTCCCGATAGAGGTCGTTCAAAATACCCAATTGGTAAAGATTGCCGGAAAGTTGGAGGGCGGACAGATAATTCCGATATGTTTCATCAAATAGATCTAATATCTCTTGTAAACACTTGCACAATAGGGGAGCGATATTTTCAATAATTCCTTTATTGGGCGAATTTTTTGTTGCCCACAATTCAGGATCTGAGGCAGCTTTCCGCACCGTTGCCGTCGGTTCGTCAAAATTGCCTGCTGCCAATTTATAAAAATACGAAGCACATCCGGCTTTCCCGCCTTTAAAGTCAGCAAGTTCCAAACCCACCTCTCGGATCATCGCCACTGCTTTTTCGCCACATTCCCTTTGCTTGCTTTCGTAATTGTTCTGTACGGTAGTTAAAAAATCACGGTAAGTTTTTAGAAATTCTTTATCGCTGAATTTTTCTAAAATATGCTGATCAAAGAGCATATAATTTTCACGGAACAGTTCTTCCCCCAATTCAGCGATTTTAGACTTCACACTCCACGATTTCCCTTCATCCACACTATTACTCATTAATTCAGCGATCCAAGCTTTCAGGGACGGATTGTTTTTTACTTGTTGCATCACTTTATCGACAGCTTTGAGCAGTACAAAATCACTGTCCAATTCCACATTGTAGCCGGGGAAAATGCCTAATTCGCGCGTAAATGCCTTTATAATGCGCTGGAAGAAGCGATCTATTGTTGTCACTGCCAGATGTCCATAATCGTGCAACAACATCGTACGGAGCCCGTAAGCCCTATTTTTCAATTGCTCATCGTTCAACGACAATTCTTCTTTTAGAATATCTCCGTAATGACTTTTTTGTCCTTCTGCCAAGCAATGAAGTTCATTAATAATGCGCGATTTCATTTCTTCTGTCGCCTTGTTGGTGAAGGTCACGGCTAAGATATTCTTATATTCACTCGGAGATTCAAAAATAATTTTGAAATACTCTAAGGTCAATGCAAAAGTTTTTCCGGAACCGGCAGAAGCTTTGTATATATCCAGCATAATTAAGTTTTGAAAGTTAACACTCGAATGAATCTTTCGTTGGCGGAAATTTTTTAATCTTTTCCCGGAGCGATTTCCTGATCCAACAATTGACGTTTTTCTATCCGTTGTTGAATGATGTGTAAATAGTTCTGTACATAGACGACATCCGCGTTGTTGATTCTGTTTTCTATGGCAAGTCGGCAAGCCTCTTGTAAAACATCGGCAGCTCCTTCGAAATCACCGGCATCCTCGTATATCCAAGCGATGTTGGCACTTGCTTTTATCGCCATTTTGGTGGAGATGTTCAAGGCACCGTTCCATATATTCAGAGCTTCCTCTATATTTTTATCTTTCAGAAAATTATCTCCCAGAGTGAGTACTTTCCCGCTATTGTATATCCTTCGCTTGTCTGATTTCCAATAGGGGACAATCCGCTGTGCATAGTTTCTGCCTTCTTGCCACGCTCCGTCAATGATGGCATTCAATAATTCACCATTTTCCGGATAAACCGCTGTTAGTTTGTGATTTAAAATAACGGAATCAAGCAGAAAAGGAGCTTGAGGAGTGTACAGACGAATCAGCCAATGATTGCTTAACACACCCGTAGTCTGCGGGATGTCATAGTAAAACAATTCGATGGAAATAAGATAGTCTACCTTGTATTTTTGGCACAAACTTGTCACACTATCCGGAGATAGCGGCTTCGGTAATGTTTGATTTTCCAAGACCGTCACCTCTTGTGCAGCCAGAGGAACGATCGAATCAAAACGCTCTGTATCAGCAAATAAATCTGCTAAACCTAAAGTAAATTGTGCATATAAGTTTTCTCTTGAGACCTCCTCGTATCTTTCAATAAATCTGATTGGATTCATCTGATAGCAAATGTTTCGGTCAAGTAGAGCAATATGCTTACCTTCATTGAGTTGAATCTGTGAAGGTTCAAGCATTTCTATCTGTAAAGTTCGATAAGCCGTACACGAAGACAAGATGCCGCATAGAGCTATGTAAACTAACCGACGAAGAATTTGAGTAAAAACCATTCTGTACATAATAGTAATAACAAGATCAGACCTACTATTTTCATTCCGCTTAATTCAATAAATACGTTTTCGCTTTTGTACACCGTTTTCAATTGGTCATTTTCATTTAATACTTTAACTAATTGATCCAATTCATTCATTTCCATTAGCGTACCTTTTGAATTATCGGAAATTTCTCTTAATAATTGCCTATTGGCAACAATGTCATTCCATTCCGGATTATGACTTCTTACATAGAAGACCCCCTTTTTCTCAAATGCTTTTCCTTTCAGATGGGTAGACAGCTTGTAAGTATATTCACCTGCGGAAAGATTTCCCAGATTAATTCGATATTTATTTTCATTTCGGCTTAATAAATAGTCAAATTGTTTTTCTTGGTATTTTAATTCCAGTTTGACATCGGGCGTATTCACCAATTCGTAGCTGTCATTATACAATTCGACATTGATGATGGCATCTTCTGTTTCGTCATACAGGGGTTTGATATTGTGGACAAAACGTTCGCCCCCTTGCTGGGTGGCTAAATATCCTACGATTTTATTGATGAATGTATTAAATAATTCGTGGTTACCGTTTTCGCTGTATGAATACAAACGCCATCTCCACAATCCTTCTCCCCAAAAGTAACCGATGCGGCAACCATTGACATTATAAAATCCGAGCATACCATTGGAGGTAGGTGTATTTTTAATTTCTTGAGTAAACAGCATCCTTCCGGCTCCGGTGCGTATTTCTCCAAAGGGGATCGTCAAAGGAGGATATGCTGAAAAGCCGCTAATTTCCTGATCCGTAAATTCAAAGAACGGGAAGTCACGGTTCATTGCGGGAGTGGCATATTCGTTCAATTCCGTTCCGAAATCAACGGAATAGTGATTGCTATAACGGGCAAAGTCGGTGATACTTTTTCGATTAGTCAAGATATACCAAATTGAAATCTTCCGTTTCGTAGCCTGTTCAACTATTTTTTGGTAAGCCGGATTGAGCGGATCGGGATTGTGTAGGATCAGCAGATTCATTTTTAGTGTATCGGATGCTTGATCGAAAGAATGTTCTGTACAACGGTAGATGCCTGAAACGTTTACGGCTCCCACGATGGCTGCCACATCGGGATGCGGGGCAGTAGAATAGATAGCTATATGTCCCGAATTGTCAATGATGTTCATCCACGTGTCAGCCCGGTTGTTTTCGCGGCTGCGTTCGGAAAATTCAGTTTCAGCGGTGACACTGTATCGAATGATTCCTTGTTGCTTTGCTTCTACTTGAAAGATAAGATCCGACAAGTAATTATCATTGTCAATCGTTAATATCTGCTCTGCAACTATATTCCCGTTCTCTCTTAGTGTGCATTTTATTTTTTCCCCTTTTTGCTTTAAGGCAGCGATTTCCGCTTTGATAGGGAAGACCGTATGCAGAAAATTGAATTTATCTACCTCTATGTTGCGGACATACACATCCGGATAGCAGGTTGTATCTCCAAGAGCCACTGTGTACACCGGAAATGCGGGTATTTTATAACGAGGGTTCACTCCGGCATTATAGATTCCATCCGTCAGCAGGATCATACCGATGGGTTGGCGTAGCATTGAACTCTGTCGGGCGTAATCTATGACCGCAGCAATGTCTGTGCGTTTTTCCGAGAAATTAATTTCACCGTCCTGTTTCACGTTTGCCCCGAAAGTCAATCGGATGATTTCAAATTTATCTTCCAAGCGTGCCACCGTTTCGTTTAAAGATTTTCTGTATTCATTTTTATAATACAGGGAATCCTTATTTTCTAACAGCGAAGCTGAATTATCTTGTGCGATCATCAATATCGGCTTTTCTTTTATTTTGTGGAGCAAAGACAAAGCCGGATTTAAGAGCAGCAAGAGCAAGGTGAAAATAACTAAGAAGCGAAGGGTAGAAATGAGTAGGATCATACCGAAGGCGATGTCCGGTAATTTTGAAAGTTTCCTGAATTTAAGATAAGCAACTGCTAATGATAGTAGAAATACAGGAAGAATCCACCAATAAGAATACTCAAATATCACCTTACAGAGTTTTAATCGTACTTATAAAACCTAAAGTTTATAAAGTCTTTTTATCTCATTGAATTTCTTTCAGGTCGGTTGTATGACACTTCCGCCTAATCTTTATCAGTAAGGACTTTATAAACTTTTTAGGTTGACGGGGAGAAGCCTCCGTATTTATTACATATTCATTCCACCGCAAACGTGGATCACCTGACCGGTTACATATCTGGACAAATCGGAAGCCAAGAATATGCATACATCTGCAATATCTTCAGGCGTACCACCTCTTTTTAATGGAATTTTAGCAGCCCATTCTTTACGCACCTCTTCGGACAATTGAGCGGTCATATCCGTGATGATGAAGCCGGGAGCTACTGCATTGGCACGAATGTTTCGTGAACCTAATTCTTTGGCGACACTCTTTGTAAATCCGATAATACCGGCTTTAGAGGCAGAGTAGTTGGCTTGTCCGGCATTTCCGCTCACACCGACCACTGAGCTCATACTGATGATGGAACCGATTTTCTGTTTCAGCATCACAGCCGATACGGCTTTCGTAAAGTTGAATACAGATTTCAGGTTAACGTTGATGACAGCATCCCATTGTTCTTCACTCATCCGCATCAATAGAGTATCTTTGGTGATGCCTGCATTGTTGACCAGAATATCAATACGCCCAAAATCTTTTGCGATTTCTTCCACCGTCGTGGCTGTTTGTGCATAATCGGCAGCATTGGATGCATACATTTTTGCTTTTACGCCGTAGGTCTCTATTTCTTTTTCAGTAGCCTGAGCATTGTCATCATATCTCAGATCTGTAAAAGCGATGTTGGCACCTTGTTTGGCAAATGCTAAGGCAACAGCTTTTCCAATACCTCTGGAAGCACCGGTAATCAGTGCCGTCTTTCCTTCTAATAATTTCATAATTACAGTTTTAATTAAACTAAAATTAATTAGACTCAAAACCATTCGTATGGTTTCTCACTATATTTAGAAGACAAAGATAATGAAACAAATCAAATGTGGAAAAAATGAGGAAGAATCCTTTGTGGTTGCTTTCAATTTTGAAAAGTGATAGCACTATTGGCTAAGTCACTGCAAATCTTTTTTGAGTTTTCGACGGTATAGATCAAATAGCCCCAAGGGTCAAAACGCCCTTCCTCTACCTGAACTATAAAATTCTTAGTTTTAATCCATTCGTAACTGTCCTTGCTTTTTGATGTCTGTTTGGATGGATTTTTTCTTTGGATTTTCATTCACTTTCAATTATGTGAGCACATTATATGCACAATGAAAAATTTTTCTGTGCGAAGATACATATTTTTCAATAGATGCCTTTCATATATGCTAACAAAATCTGTTAAGCTAATGTTATTTATGTAATAATTACTAAAACGATAGAGATTAAAAATTCCTATTGCTTGGATGGAGTCTTTGTGGCGGGGGAGTTTACGGTATTTTTATCGCCTGAAAATCGCTACCCTATCGTTTGAGTATCGCTACCTTCCGGTCGTATTCTCGTCGTTGTCCCTTCGTATTCCCTTCGTCGCGAAACGAAGGGGAGTCGCAGGGACTTCATCGGGGATATGATTGTAAATATAAGATAATCAAACGATTTGATGGTGATATATAGGCGGGGAATTGGTTGTGGGGAGAAGGTCGGTTATGAAATGATGCGATGGATCATTCAAATGGAGAGGGGGGATCTATTGGTCCGATACTCTTTGTTTCATTGTTCGGGCGTAGAAAAGGAGGGCGATCAGCGTAGCCATTCCATCGGCAAACGGGATGGCAAGCCAGATACCTGTTAAGCCCCACATACGGGAGAAGAGTCCTAAGGCGGGGATGAGAAAAACGAATTGGCGCGAAATATTCATAATGATGGCTTTGGGGGCTTGGTGGATGGATTGATAGAAACTGGTGACGAGGATTTGGAAGCCTATCAGCGGCATAGCTAAAAAGGTCATCCGCAATCCTTCTTGGCTGAGGCGGAGCAGCAGCGGGTCGGAGGTAAACGCCTGTACGAGCCACGGTGCCAGTGTTTCGCCTAAGAGAAATCCGGTACAACTGATGGCGCAGCCCATTAAGAGCGCGGTGTGGAGCGTATAGTAGACCGCTTGCCGGTGTCCGGCGGCGTAGTTGTAGCTGATAATGGGGTGCATACTTTGGCAGATTCCCATCAGCAGCATTGCGACTAAGATGGAGTAGCAACTGATGATGCCGTAGGCTCCTATGGCATAGTCGCCCCCGTAGTTCACTAAGTAGCGGTTCATAATGATGTTGACCATTCCGGTTGTGATGTTCATAATAAAGGCAGCCATTCCGATGCCGATGATACCGATGAGCAGGGGCAATTGCGGGGAGAAGCTGGCGGGGCGGAGGCGGAGGGTCGTTGTCTTGCCGGCGAAATGGTAGAGGATGAGGGCGGAGCTGATGCACATTGAGATGACGGTGGCGATGGCGGCACCTTCGATGCCCAAGTGGAAGCCGAAGATGAAGATGGGGTCTAAGATGATATTGGCGATCACTCCTGTCAGGATGATCATCATTGATTTGCGGGGAAATCCGGAAGCCCGGATAGCGGTGCAAAAGGTGAAATTCAGGTTGGTGAGCAGACTGCCGGGAATGATGATGCTGAGGTATTTATGGGCGTATGGGATGGTTTGTTCGCTTCCTCCGAATGCTAATAGGATGTCATCGAGGTAGAAGGCGGAACATCCGATCAGTATGCCGGATAGCAGCAGATTCAGCAGGAGGGCGTTTCCCAGCACGCGTTCTGCCAGCGGTTTGTTGTTTAGGGCGATGGCGGAGGAGATGCGGGAGGTAGCTCCCACTCCTGTGAGCGTGCCGATGGTGCCCAGCAGGGATACGCAGGGAAGGGTGAGTGCCAATCCGCAAATTGCCATTGCGCCGGCACCTTGTCCGATGAAAATGCGGTCGACAATGTTGTATAGAGCCATCACCACCATATTGATCATAGCGGGATAGGCATACGTGCGGAATAGACGGTGTATGCCTTGTTTCTCTTCCATATTGACGGAAAGATGGTTTAGCAAGGGCTGTCGATTAAAAATGTTTATTTATGTCCGGAAATAATTGTTTTATTTCAAGGTCTTTGTAAAAACAGAGACGGGACGTATTGTTCCCAAGTCAACGGACTTAGTGTGTGCAAAACTAATAAATTATATGAAAAGTTCCAACTTACTTTTGTAGCTTTGTCATTCAAGTTGTTTTATATAGATTATAAATCATAAAAAGAAGTGATGAAGGCAATGATAGCAGCACAGCGGATGTATTTCGCAACGGGGGTAACGAAGGAGGTGGAGTTCCGGCGGCAAAGTCTGAAACGTTTAAAAGCGGCGATGGGGAGGTATGAGGAGCGGATCAATGCTGCTTTGTGGGAGGATTTGCATAAGTCGGCGTATGAGAGTTATTTGACGGAGATCAGTATTGTCCGTCAGGAGTTGGACGATCAGTTGAGTCACGTAAAGCGGTGGGCGCGTCCGCGTCGGGTGGCGACACCGATTCAGTTGTTCGGTTCTAAAAGTCGTCTTGTTTGCGAGCCGTTGGGGGTGGTGTTGATTATGGCTCCTTGGAATTATCCTTTTCAATTGTTGTTGACACCTTTGGTGGGGGCTTTGGCGGCGGGGAATTGTGTGGTGTTGAAACCTTCGCCTTCTACGCCTTGTGTGGCGGCAGTGGTGGCAGAATTGGTTGCTTCGGTGTTTGATCCGTCTTACGTCACGGTGGTGACGGGGGGGCGGGAGGTGAATACCGCCTTGTTGGCGGAGCGTTTTGATTCGATTTTTTTCACCGGAAGTCCGGAATTGGGGCGGGTGGTGATGCGGGCGGCGGCGGAGCATCTGACGCCTGTGACGTTGGAATTGGGTGGAAAAAGTCCGTGTGTGGTGACGCGTGAGGCGGATCTTGCTTTGGCAGCCCGGCGGATTGCTTGGGGAAAGTGTTTGAATGCCGGGCAGACTTGTGTGGCTCCTGATTATTTGTTGGTGGATTGGTCGGTGAAGGAGGAGTTGTTGGGGAAGATCAGTGAACAGATTTTTCGTTTTTATGGAGAGCATCCGGTGGACAGTCCGGATTATCCCCGTATTGTAAATGTCGAGGCGTTTGACCGAATCCGGAAGTTGATGGGGGCGGGAGAGGTGGTTGCCGGCGGAGCGATGGACCGGACGAAGCGTTATATTGCCCCGACGATTATTGACGGGGTACATTCCTACGATCCGATTATGCGGGAGGAGATTTTTGGTCCCTTGTTGCCGGTGATTGGTTTTCACAGTGAAGAGGAGGTGGTGGAATATATCAATGCGCGGGAGAAGCCTTTGGCTTTGTATTATTTTGGCACGGAGCGGGGCGGGCGTCGGATGATTGCCTGTACTTCTTCGGGGGGAGTGTGTGTGAACGATACGGTGATGCATTTGGCGAATGCCCGTCTTCCTTTTGGGGGTGTGGGGAATAGTGGGATGGGGCGGTATCACGGTTATGATAGTTTTTTGACGTTTTCCAATCGTCGTTCGGTGTTGTATGCTGCTACGCGGTGGGAGATTCCTTTGAGGTATCCTCCTTATCGGCATTTTTCGTGGTTGAAGCGGATGTTGTGAGGGGAGAATGTCGGTGGGGGTGATTTTTCTCACGGGGGCGGTGGACGCGGGGAGTGGAGCGGAGAAGGGGCGGTCTGGTAATTTCTATGGAGGGGAGTGGCAGGGTGTGTCTAAAAATTCTTAATTTTGCAAGATTAATCTGATTGTGTGTGTCGTTATGGAAACAAATCCGCAGCTTGACTTAGCGTTTAATTTCTTGGAATATACCGGTACGAGTGTTTTTTTGACCGGCAAAGCCGGGACGGGTAAGACGACCTTTCTGCGGGAGTTGAAGTCCCGTTCCCCGAAGCGGATGATTGTTTTGGCACCGACGGGTGTGGCGGCGATTAATGCGGGAGGGGCTACTATTCATTCGTTTTTCCAGTTACCTTTTGGACCTTATCTTCCCGGTCAGGCGGAGTTGTTGCCGTCGGGCGAGAAGCGTTATACGAATAAGTTCAGTCGCGAGAAGATTAATATTATTCGGACGTTGGATCTTTTGGTGATTGATGAGATCAGTATGGTGCGGGCGGATTTGTTGGATGCGGTGAGCGATACGCTTTGTCGTTATCGTGATCGGAGTAAGCCTTTCGGGGGGGTGCAGTTGTTGATGATCGGCGATTTGCAGCAGTTGGCACCTGTCGTGAAGGAGGAGGAATGGGGGTTGTTGAAGGGGGTGTATGAGTCGCCTTTTTTCTTTTGCAGTCGGTCGTTGCGGGAGGTGTCATACGCGAGTATTGAGTTGATGCATATTTACCGTCAGTCGGATGCTTTGTTTATAGATTTATTGAATAAGATCCGGGATCATCGGGCGGATGCGGGGACATTGTCGGCATTGAACAAGCGGTATGTTCCGGGATTTAATCCCGATGATTCGGAGGGGTATATCACTCTGACGACTCATAATTATCAGGCGCAACAGATTAATAAGCAGAAGCTTGATCGTTTGGAGGGGCGGGCATATTGTTTTAAGGCGGAGGTGAGGGATGATTTCCCCGATTATTCTTTTCCGACGGATGAGCATTTGGTGTTGAAGAAGGGGGCGCAGGTGATGTTTGTGAAGAATGATTCGTCGCCGGAGAAGCGTTATTATAATGGGAAGATTGGTCGGATTACGATGATCAGTGAGGAGAAAATGATGGTGCAATGTGGCGATGAGCGGGAGGCGATCGCGGTGTCGAAAGAGGAATGGACGAACACGAAATATAGTATTGATGGGGTGACGCAGGAGATCACGGAGACGATCGCCGGAGTGTTTAAGCAATATCCGTTGAAGGCGGCGTGGGCGATCACGATTCATAAAAGTCAGGGCTTGACATTTGAGAAGGCGGTGGTGGATGCGGGGGAGGCTTTTACGCACGGGCAGGTGTATGTGGCATTGAGTCGGTGTAAGACGTTGGAGGGCTTGGTGTTGGGTTCGCCTTTGCGGGCGGAGGTGTTGATGAACGACCGTGCCGTCAAGCAGTTTTTGGATCAGGTGGAGGAGAATCCCCCCGGCGAGGTGCAGTTGGCGGCGGCGCGCCGGGCGTATTATTTGCAGTTGTTGCAGGAGTTGTTTGATTATACGCCTTTGTTGCGGCGATTGCAATATGTGTCTAAGGTGTTTAATGAGCATCTTGGGCGGCTTTATCCGGAGTTGACGGAACGTTTTCGGACGGTGAGGGAGTTGTGTCACACAGAGCTGGCGGATGTGGGTGAGCGTTTTCAGCGGCAGTTGGCAGGGATGGTAGAGGCGACAGAGGGGTATGGCGAAGACGCTCAGATTCGCGAGCGGATAGCGAAAGGGGTGGGGTATTTTGAAGAGAAAATCAGGGGGGAGGTCGTTCCGCTTTTGGCGGAGGCGCATCCCGAAATAGATAATAAAGAGGTGCGTAAGACGGTGGAAGAGGCGTTGGAGCGGCTGGAGCGGGAGGTGAAGTTGAAGGGGGCAACCTTGAAGGCGGTGGGGAGTGGTTTTGATGTCAAGGTTTATTTGGCGGCGAAAGCGAGGGCGACTATTGAGCAGCCGAAGTCGAGGTCGCACAAGCCGGCGGCGAAGGTGGAGGTGGGGAGTGATGTGGTGCATCCTCTGTTGTATGAATCTTTGCGGCAATGGCGGCAGGAGGAGGCTGCCCGTATGACGCTTCCGGCTTATACGGTGTTGCATCAAAAGGCGTTGTTGGGGGTGGTGAATACTTTGCCCACGACCCGTAAGGAGCTTTTAGCGATTCCCGGTATAGGGAAGAAGGTGGTGGAGCGTTATGGAGCAAAGTTGTTGGAGATGGTGGATGGTTATCGTTTTCGTTTGCATCAGGAAGATTAATAAACCCATTTAAAATAAATGATTATGAGTGATTTTTATACATTGGGAGTAGACATAGGCGGTTCGCATATCGCTTGTCAGATCGTGTGTTTACAAAACCACGAGCGGATCGAGAAGTCTTATGTGGAAGTGAAAATAGCAGAGAATGAGTCGGCTTATGCTTTGCTTCATACTTGGGAGCGGGCGATTCGTAAGTGTGTCAAGGAATCGGGGTGTCATAATGTTTCGGGTGTTGGGGTGGCGATGCCTTCTCCTTTTGATTTCGTACACGGCAGTGCCTTGGCAGATCATAAGTTTGCAGCATTGAAGGGGATGAATTTGCGTGAGGAGATTCATTGGATGTCGTGTATTTTGCCTTCGCGCATTCGTTTTACGAACGATGCGGCTGCTTTTGGGATGGGGGTTTGGCAGTTGACTGGGGGGAAGAGCAGTCATTTGGTGTGTGTCACGTTGGGTACGGGATTTGGTGCGTGTTTTGTGGTGGATGGTTATACGACGACGTTCGGTCCGGGTTTGCCGGTGGGGGGAGAGTTGTGGGATCATCCTTTTCGGGATGGGATAGCAGAGGATTATGTGTCTACCCGTTGGTTTGAGAAGCGTTTTGCGGAGTTGACGGGCGAGTCGATCGTTGGGGTGAAGGGGATGATTGATTTCTATGAAGCGGGGAGATATGTAAAGGAGTGTGATGAGATTTTCAAGGAATTTGGGGTTAATTTTGCCGATATAATGACACCTTTCTTGCTTCGTTTTCACGCGGACAAGTTGGTGATAGGGGGAGGGATGGCACTCTCGGCGAGTTATTTTCTTCCTCAGATCGAGCATTTTCTGCAACTTCGCGGCGTGGAGGTGGAGGTGTCTGCTTTTACTGACACGACAGCGGCTATCATTACGGGTACGTCGCTAATGTTTTAAGGAAGCGCGGAGGTTCTATAAAGTCATAGGATATGGCGGAGATTTTCACATAAATCCTTATCTTTGCAAAAAGATAAGGATTTATGATGGACAATAAACCATTGGCTGAACGTTTAAGACCAAAGACCTTAGACGATTACATCGGACAGCAGCATTTAGTGGGTCCGGGTCGGGTGTTACGCAAGATGATAGAGTCGGGCTCGGTCGCCTCGTTTATTTTATGGGGACCTCCGGGTGTGGGGAAGACGACGTTGGCGATGATTATTGCCGAACAGTTGAAGCGTCCGTTTTATGTATTGAGTGCGGTGAGTTCGGGGGTGAAAGATGTTCGTGAGGTGATCCAGAAGGCAGAGAGTCAGCATTTTTTTAATACGCCTAATCCGATTCTTTTTATTGATGAGATACATCGTTTTTCCAAGGCGCAGCAGGATTCGTTGTTGGCGGCGGTGGAGAAGGGGACGGTGACGCTGATAGGCGCGACGACGGAGAATCCTTCGTTTGAGGTGATTTCTCCTTTGCTGTCTCGTTGTCAGGTGTATGTGTTGAAGGCGCAGGAGAAAGCCGATTTGGAAAGTTTGGTGGATCGTGCCGTTGCGACGGATTTTTATTTGAAGGAGAAGCATATTGTTGTCCGGGAGAAGGAGGCGTTGATTTCTTTTAGCGGGGGAGATGCCCGTAAGCTATTGAATATATTGGAGTTGGTCGTAAATGCCCAGTCGGGAGAGGAGATTGTTATAGACAACGAGCGGGTGCGGAAAGAGTTGCAGGAGAATCCGTTGATGTATGATAAGGATGGAGAGCAGCATTACGATATTATCTCGGCGATGATTAAGTCGATACGGGGGAGTGATCCGAATGCGGCTTTGTATTATATGGCGCGGATGTTGGAAGGGGGGGAAGATCCGAAGTTTATCGCCCGTCGTTTGTTGATTTCAGCCTCAGAGGATATAGGTTTGGCGAATCCGAATGCGATGTTGTTGGCGAATACGTGTTTTGATATTATCCACAAGATCGGGATGCCGGAGGCGCGGATACCTTTGTCGGAGTGTGTGATTTATTTGGCTACTTCGCCGAAGAGCAATTCGGCTTATATGGCGATCAATGCGGCGATGGAGGAGGTGCGGCGGACGGGGAATGTACCGATTCCTCTTTATTTGCGGAATGCGCCGACGAAGTTGATGAAGGAGTTGAATTATGGGAAGGATTATAAGTATGCCCACGATTATCCGGGTCATTTTGTTGATCAGGAGTATTTGCCGGAGGAGTTGAAGCAGGCGGTGTTTTATGAGCCGCAGGAGAATGCTTCGGAGGGGAAGTTATTGGAACGTCTTGGCAGGTGGTGGAAAAAGTATCGTCGTCCGTAGGCAGGGGGCGATAGCGGTCGATTTCGGTGGGGGGGATTGCCGTAGTTGTTAGGGAAGGAAGTAATAAATTTTAAGATAAAAGGTATGAAAATATTGAATGAAATAACCGGTCAGGATATGTTCTTTTTGTTAGCAGGTCCTTGTGTGATAGAGGGAGAAGCGATGGCGATGCGGATTGCCGAGCGGGTGTTGAAGGTGACAGATCGCTTGGGTATCCCGTATATCTTTAAGGGTTCTTTCCGAAAGGCGAATCGTTCGCGTTTGGATTCTTTTACGGGTATTGGCGATGAGAAGGCGTTGAATATTTTGGATAAGGTGCGAAAAGAGTTTCAGATTCCGGTGGTGACGGATATTCACAGTCCGGAGGATGCGTGGTTGGCGGCGGGGTATGTGGATATGTTGCAGATTCCGGCGTTTTTGTGTCGTCAGACGGATTTGTTGGTGGCAGCGGCAGGTACGGGGCGGATGGTGAACATCAAGAAGGGTCAGTTTCTTTCGCCGGAGTCGATGCGTTTTGCCGTTGATAAGGTGCGGGCGTCGGGCAATGAGAATGTGATGACGACGGAGCGGGGGACGATGTTCGGTTATCAGGATTTGGTGGTGGATTACCGCGGGATTCGGATTATGCAGGAGGCGTGTCGGTGTCCGGTGGTGGTGGATGCTACCCATTCGCTGCAACAGCCTAATCAGGCGTGTGGTGTGACGGGTGGGCAACCGGAGTTGATAGAGACGATAGCGAAAGCCGCTATTGCCGTCGGTGCGGACGGTTTGTTTATCGAAACGCACGAACATCCTGCTCAGGCATTGTCGGATGGGGCAAATATGCTTCAGTTGGATTTGCTGGAAGGTTTGTTGGAGAAGTTGGTGCGCATACGGGAAGCGGTCCGCTGAGCGGTCGGTATTCTTTTTATTCTTTTAAGGGATGAGATAAAAATGGCAACGTGATTTTTTCACGTTGCTTATTTTTTGCTGACCAATATTTTGTCTATCCGTGCGCCATCCATATCCACAATTTCGAGGATGAGTCCGTGCCACGTGACTTTTTCGCCGGTGTGGGGGATGTGTTCGAGGAGGTGGAGGATGAGTCCGCTGATGGTGTTGTGTTCGTAGTCGGGATAGAGGCATTCGAGTTCGAGGTATTCCAGTAATTTGTAGAAGGAGCATTGTCCGTCGACGAGCAGTGTGCCGTCTTCGCGGGGGATGATCTCAGCTTCTTCCTGTTTTTCGGTGACTTCGCCGAGCAGCACGTTGATGATGTCTTTCAGGGTGACAATGCCGTTGATGCTTCCAAATTCGTCGGTGACGATTCCGTATCCGACGTGTTCGTTTTTCATTCCTTCGAGGGCTTTGTAGACGCTTTGGCTTTCGGGGATGAATTTGGGGGAGTGGAGGAGGTCAGAGAGACAGAAGTCGGGGGAGTCTATTTTCCCGAACAGGTCTTTGAGGAAGACGACGCCGATTGTCTGGTCGAGTTTGGCTTCGGCGACGGGGTAGACGTTGTAGACATCTTGTTTGATTTTGTTGCGGAGCGATTCGGTAGATTCGTTGATTTCCAGCCACACGAGTTCGCTGCGGTGGGTCATAATGGAGGCAATATTTCGGTCGCCGAGGTTGAAGACGTGTTCGACGATGTATTGTTCTGTTTTCTGAATTTCTCCGTTGTTGGTGCCTTCGCGGATGATGTCTTTAATTTCTTCTTCTGTTACTTTGTTTTCTTGTGTGGAGTGTGTGCTGATGAGGCGGACGATGATTTTTGTGCTTTCCACGAGCAGCCAGACGAAGGGGGTCATCATTCGTGAGAAGAGGTTGATGGGATGGACGACGAGGAGGGCGATTTGTTCGGGTGCGTTCATACCGATCCGTTTGGGCACTAATTCGCCGAAGACGAGGGTGAAGTAGGTGACGCCGACGACGATCAGTATTTTGGCAACGCTGAAGGAGTAGGCGGCGGGGATGCCGATGGCTGTCAGTTGGGCGGAAAGATCGCCTGCCCACGCTTCGCCGGAATAGAGACCGGTGAAGATGCTGATGAGGGTGATGCCGATTTGGATGGTGGACACGAAGCGTTCCGGTTCGCCGACTAAGCGGAGGGCGGCTTTTGCTGCGCGGTTTCCTTTTTTGGCAGCGTTTTCTAAACGGCTGTTGCGCGCGGTGATGAGTGCTACTTCCGACATTGAGAATAGTCCGTTTAAGAGGATGAGCAGTAGAAGAATGAGTATTTCCATTGTTGTTAGATGTGGGTGTGTATAGGTTATTTTTTATAGATGATCATTAATGAGGGCAGGGAGGAAAACAGGAAGGTGTCGTGTGACAGCTCCCGGCAGGTGGCTTCGCTCATAATCACTAAGTGGTCGGGATCGTAGATGTATTCCTGCCGGTCGATGATTTCTGATTGGAGAAAGATCCCCGGAAATCGTTCGTTGAGTGCTGCTAATCGCTGGTCGAGGTCGATGTTTTTCGGCATTGTTTCCAGCGGGCAGATATGAATCGGGATGTTGGGTACGATGCTTGAGCGGCAGAGGTCTTCGATAAAGAGGAGGTCTTTTTCACCGTTTACGAGAAAAAAGACGTGTCGAAAGGCGTTGTCGCTGCGGCGGATGAAAACGCCCACAGGACAGTTTATTTTTTCGATCAGCTGATAGAGTTTGTCTTTTGTCAGGTTGCCTGCCAGCCGGAGGCTGCGGTTATGAATCAGGTGACCGAGACGTTGGAGCAAAGAGAGCGAGAGGGTGAGGCGTTGCGGATGGATGATATTGTTTTCCAAGAATTGTGGTCCGGCGCAGACGAACGTAATGTTTGCTTTTTCGCGGTTGGCGAGGTGGCTGATTTCCCACGTCAGTCGGTCGGTGACTTTGTAGCGTTTGTCAATATCAATGCACCATCGTTTGGCTTCCTGCTCGAGGGGTTGGAAGCTCTCTTGTGCATAGTGTTGTGCTTTATCGGGACTGAGGTCGCTGCCGATGGTGTAGTGGGCGGCGATGATATTTATATGTTGTAGGCTTTTCCCAAACAGCAGCCCGGCGAGGGCGAGCAGATCGCGTCCGCTTTCGCTTCGTCCGAAAGAGAGGAGGAGTTTGCTTTTTGTCTGTTTGCCAAGCGGTTGTTCTTTGAAGAGGTATTCCACGAGTCGGAGCAAAGGGGTGGTCATAAAGGTGGTGGATAGTGCCATCAGTACCAAGATGACGAATATTTTCGGGGGCAGGATGCCCATTTCATATCCGATGTTGAGGGCGACGAGTTCCATCAGTCCGCGTGTGTTCATCAGTGTTCCGACGATGAAGCTGTTTTTCCACGATTCACCGACCAAGCGGGCGGCGAGGGTGCAGCCGCCGAGTTTTCCGAGTATGGCGACACAGATCAGCAGGGCGCATACGCCCCAGAGTTCGGGGGTGTCGATGAGTCCTATTTCGGTGCGTAGCCCGGTGAATGCGAAGAATAGGGGTAGGAAGAAGACGAGCGATATGTCTTCGACTTTTTCCATCATCACTTTTCGGAAACCGGTGTTGACGGGCATAACGACGCCGGCAATGAAGGCACCGAAGAGGGCGTGTATGCCGATGATTTCGGTGGTGACGGAGGAGAGGACGAGGATGAGGAAGATGAAGCCGACGAAGGATTTGTTGATGACTTCGGAGTTGGCATAGATCAGTCCTATTTTACGCAGGAAAGGTCGCACGATCCCGAACATAAAGGCGATGAAGGCAAGTACGAGCGCGATGGTGAAGAGGGCACTGACGAAGGAGCCTGCCTGTGCCACGGCGATGACGATGGCGAGGAGACACCACGCGGTGACGTCGTCGTTGGCAGCCGCGGCGATGGCGATCATTCCGATGGGGGTGTGGGTCAGGTTGCGTTCCTGTATAATGCGCGCCAACACGGGGAAGGCGGTGATGCTCATAGAGATGCCGAGAAAGAGGGCAAAGGGAAGGTATTCGGTTTGCGCGGCGGCATATTGTTCGTATACCCAAAAGGAACTGAGGGTGCCGAGAAAGAAGGGGACGATGATGCCGGCGTGGCTGATGACCAATGTTTCGTTAATTTTTTCTTTCAGGAGGTTGAAATCGACTTCCATCCCGATCACGAACATAAAGAACATCAGACCGATTTGGCTGAACAGTTCTAAGTTGGTGAGTGAATCGACGGGAAAGAGGGCGGTGAAGAGGTCGGGAAAGAAGTAGCCGAGCAGCGAAGGTCCGAGGACGATGCCGGCGACGATTTCGCCGATGACGCGCGGTTGTCCGATGCGTTTAAAGAGTCCGGAGAAGAGGCGTACTGCCAAGAGGATGACGATGATTTGCAGCAGTAGGACGGCAAACGGATGGGTGACGTTGTGTGCCAGTATGTCGCTAAAGAGGCTGAATGCCGAGCTTTGGGTGATTTCGGTGGTCGGCGGGGCGGTGGTGTGTGTGAATTTTCCGCCAAGGTCGAGGGTGATATAAATAAGGCTTCCGAATAGGAGGATCATTAGGAGATAGGTCCGGAGATTTTTTTTCTGTTTTTTCATAGCAGGGGGAATATTAAACGCTTCATTCAGATGAATTCGATGGGTTGTTGTGTGGGGTTACCATGTTCGCCGTTTCGCACGCTCACGATTCGATTTTTGAATGTTTTTTTGGTTGCTGTCACTTTTTTTCTACCGCTTATGTTTATTTTTTTTGCGATGGCTAAGTTAGGAAATGTTTAAAAATCTGCAAAGGGATTCTGAAAAAAAGTTAATTAATTAGGAGATAAAAAAAGTTTTATGATTTTTTAACAGGGAAAAAGCAAGGGGGAGAGAAGGAGGAAACGAGGGGGAAGGGGGGAAAAAGAAACAGACCAACGCCCTGTATTCTTCCCACTTTCTTCTCAAAAATGAGAAGGAAGTGAGAAG
>JAVXFZ010000041.1:0-23891 GCA_036657595.1 Odoribacter sp.
TCCGATTATCCTATCCACACCAGGTACAGGAGATCCTAAATAAATATCCATCCTCCCCGAAAGAGTTTCCAATTTATTATAATCCAGGCAAATTTTCTTTAAAATCTTGACCGGTTTTATACCTGCTTCCCGACTGTCTGCAAACCCCTGAAAGCAAATCATTACCACGATACAAAAAAATATAATCTTCATCTCCTGAAATATTTTCCTAATAAACAAAAAAGCAGGGAAACTCTAAAGCCTCCCTGCCTATTATGACTCGTTTTTTGCTACTTTTCTTTCTCTTCCACCCATTTTCGAGCATTCACGAATGCTTCGATCCACGGACTAACCTCATCACCATCCCGACCTTCGGCGTAATAAGCCCAATTGGCGGGAGTAATAGATCTCTCCAAGTGAGGCATCATAGCCAAATGACGACCATCCTTGCTGCATATAGCGGCAGTTGCAAACGCCGAACCGTTCGGATTAGCCGGATAAGCATCATAGCTGTATTTCATCGGAATCGCATATTCACTTTCAGCATACGGCAAATGGAATTTTCCTTCTCCGTGAGTAATCCATATACCGAGGCGTGTTCCTGCCAAAGATTTCAGCATAACAGACTCATTCGGCTCAATCGTAACATTGATAAAGCCTGATTCCAATTTATGCGAATCATTGTGTTCCATTTTAGGCATATCCTTGTGTTCCGGATAAATCAATCCAAGTTCCACCATAGCCTGACAGCCGTTACAAATACCAACACTCAGCGTATCTTCCCGCTTATAAAAGTTCTCCAACGCCCGACTGGCATTATCATTAAACTTAAATGCTCCTGCCCATCCTTTTGCCGATCCTAAGACATCGGAATTAGCAAATCCACCGACAAAAGCAATCATATTGACATCTTCCAATGTTTCCCGTCCGGAAATCAAATCAGTCATATGCACATCCTTCACATCAAACCCTGCTAAGTGTAACGCCCACGCGGTTTCGCGCTCACACTGACAACCTTGTTCACGGATCACCGCAGCCCGAATACCTGATTTAGCCTTCCGATTCTTATCCAATCCCAGATCGGCAAGTTTACCGGTAAATCCTTTCGGAAATTTATATTTCAGTACATTATGTTTATAATTCTTATATCTCTCAAGTGCTTTCTTTTCGCCACTTTGACGACGATCAAGCAGATAAGAAGTTTTAAACCACAAATCCCGTAGCGATGGAATATCCAACGACCAAGATGACTCATCCTTGCGAATATTCAATTCCCCGGCTTTGCCCGGCTTTCCAAGAAAGCCATAAGCCACGCCAGCCTGATCCAAAACTGCGGAAACTCTCTTTGCGGCACTATCCGGAATCTGAATCAACACACCCGGATTCTCTGCAAATAGAATTTTCACCATATCTTTTTCCTTCAGGAAAGAGAAATCAACATCCAGTCCTAAACGATTATCGGCAAAACACATCTCCAACAGAGCAGTCACCAATCCTCCGGCAGAAATATCGTGTCCTGCATAAATCAATCCTTCACCTATCAATTGTTGGATAGCTGTAAAGGCTTCTACAAAATATTCACTATCCTTTACATCCGGAACTTCTTTACCTATTTTATTCAGTGTCTGTGCAAAACTGGAACCACCCAATTTCAATTTATCAAAAGAAAAATCGACATAGACAATCTCGGTTGCCGCATCATTCTTTAAAACCGGAACAACAATTTTCCGATAATCCTTCACTTCACCCACCGTAGAAATAATCACCGTACCGGGGGCATACACTTTCTGATCGTCATATTTCTGAGTCATTGACAACGAATCCTTGCCTGTCGGGATATTGATACCCAATTCAATGGCAAAATCACTCGCAGCCTGTACTGCTTGATACAGACGGGCATCTTCGCCGACATTCCGGCAAGGCCACATCCAATTTGCCGACAAGGAAACCCCTTTCAATCCTTGTTCAATCGGAGCCCATACCAAATTCGTCAATGCCTCCGCAATTGCCAAACGTGAACCGGCAGGCGCATCTGCCATTGCCGCTATCGGAGCGTGTCCGATGGAAGTGGCAATCCCCTTTTCGCCACAATAATCCATTGCCACTGCCGCCACATCGCTCAATGGCAATTGCAACGGACCTACACATTGTTGGCGTATCACTTTTCCGGATACCGAACGGTCTACTTTATTGGTCAACCAATCTTTACAAGCGACCGCCTCTATCTGTAATACTTGTTCAATATATTCTTCCAAATGATCGACCGAATAATCAAAATCAGTATATTTCTCTTTCACCGTCCGATCCTCCATAATCGTACGCGGAGGATTTCCGAACATATCTTTCAATTCAAGATCAATCGGACGTTCGCCGGTTTTAGCATTTTCAAAAGTAAAACGATTATCGCCGGTTGTTTCGCCAATCACATACATCGGAGCACGTTCCCGGTCAGCAATACGCTGCAACGTAGCAACATCTTTTTTCTTCATCACCAATCCCATACGCTCTTGCGACTCATTGCCCACAATCTCCTTTGCCGACAACGTCGGATCTCCCACCGGCAATTTCTCTAAATGGATCATACCACCGGTTTCTTCGACCAACTCCGACAAACAATTCAAATGTCCGCCTGCACCGTGATCGTGGATAGAAACAATCGGATTCACATCACTCTCTGCCATCGCACGAATTGCATTACATACCCGCTTTTGCATTTCCGGATTTGAACGCTGTACAGCATTCAATTCGATAGCACCGGCGCAAACTCCGGTATTCAACGAAGAAACCGCACCACCGCCCATACCAATACGATAATTATCACCCCCTAACAAAATAACCTGATCTCCCACCTCCGGCGTATGCTTCAATGCCTGCTCCCCATTAGCGAATCCGATACCGCCCGCCTGCATAATCACCTTATCATATCCATAAACGTGTCCGTCTTCCTCGTGTTCAAAAGTCAGCAGCGAACCACAGATCAGCGGCTGTCCAAATTTATTACCGAAATCAGAAGCTCCATTAGATGCCTTAATCAAAATATCTTCAGGAGTTTGATACAACCATTTGCGGGGATCAATATTCTGTTCCCACATCCGGCAGGCATCCATACGCGGATACGAAGTCATATACACCGCCGTCCCTGCCAAAGGCAATGAAGCCTGTCCACCCGCAATACGGTCGCGAATCTCCCCCCCACTACCCGTTGCTGCACCATTAAACGGCTCTACGGTAGTCGGGAAATTATGCGTTTCCGCCTTCAATGATATCACCGTATTGATTTTCTTATTCTCAAAGAAATCCGGTTTATCCTGCCTATGCGGGGCAAACTGCATAATTTCAGGACCTTCAATAAATGCACAATTATCTTTGTATGCTGAAACAATCCGATTCGGATGTTCCTGCGAAGTCTTCTTAATCAATTTAAACAACGAACTCTCTTTCTCCTCGCCGTCAATCACAAACGTACCATTAAAAATTTTATGCCGGCAATGTTCCGAATTAACCTGTGAAAAACCAAACACTTCCGAATCGGTCAACTGCCGTCCCAATTTCTTAGCTAAACCTTCCAAATAACCGATTTCATCCTCATTCAATGCTAACCCCTCTTTTTGATTATAGGCACATACATCTTCAATATACAACACCGGTTCGGGCAACTTATCCACAGTAAATATATGTTGGTCTAAGCTCTTATAAAAAGCCTTCAACATCGGATCAAAAGGTGTTTTCTCACAATCCGTTTGCGTAAACTCCTCCAAACGCAAAATCCCGGTAATTCCCATATTCTGGGTAATCTCCACAGCATTTGTACTCCACGGAGTAATCATTTCCCGCCGCGGTCCGATAAAAAAACCTTTCAGAGAATCGGCTTTCACTTTGTGGGCACCACTGAACAACCATTCCAATTTACTAACATCAAGTGCATTTTCGGGCGTTTGATAGTGTACAGCGTACACCGTCTTGTCCTTCTGGTAGAAAATTATAGCCATGCTTTATATCATTTTAGTGTAAACAAGCAATCTTAAAGAATCATTGCAACATCTTTAGGCTGATAACGCCTCATTTCGAGGAACTTACAAAAACAACCAATAAATAAAACAACTCAACTTACGTGCACAAAGATAATAAAAATGTCACAAAATAGCAGACAATTCCGCAACAATAGCAAAACCAACCACTCGTATCACACATTTGTCATTATTTTATCACAACCTATCCGTCAAAAAAACGTTGAAATAACTATAATCATATAAAAATACATTATGGAAACAACAGACACCTATTCACCTTCAAACAGATATTGGTGGTTAATGCTAATCATCGGTATACTTTCCGTCATTTGCGGAATATGGGTTTTCAAAAATCCCGTAGAATCCTATTTCGCTTTAGCAATCTATTTCAGTATAATGTTCATCCTCTATGGAATCTCTGAAATCATCAACGCTTTTGCCAACCGGCGTTACCGCTATTGGGGCTGGGGACTCACTGTTGGTATCTTAGATTTTGTGATCGGTTTTCTCCTATTGGGAAATCTGGAATGGAGTGCCGACATTCTGCCTTACGTCGTAGGCTTCATTCTAATGTTTGTCGGTATCAATTTCATCGGACAATCCACTCAAATGCAATCCCTACGGATTCGGAATTGGGGATGGGTACTGATCTGCGGCATACTAACCTTGATCTTTGCCTTTCTAATCATTTTTCATCCTTTATTTGGCATCTTCAATATCATCGTATGGACCGGATTAGCATTCATTTTTGGTGGTGTATCCGCTATTTTCTACTCCTTTGCTATGAGAAAATAAAAAATATTTAAAGACTATCGTGCGGCGGCTAACACATTGTTGAGTCATTCCAAAACATCGAATCCTCACAATACAAGCCTCCGCTCGGCAGTTCTAAACAACAAACCTCTACCCTCTCGAATATCAAAGTAAAAAATGTTCCAAAAATGAAATAAATGCCCCAATCACAACCGACACCATAAACAGCGGAAAGGCACAACGGGAAGTTCCTTTTCCGGAAGCCACCACCAGCGGCAACACCAACGTGGCAGAAATCAACATCCCTTTCCACCACCATTGAGCCCACGGCAAATCAAAATGCTTTATAATATAGGGCATCATAAAAAACAACAGAAAAGTTGAAAATAATGAATACTTGTCTGCCTTCTTTCGGAGAAGCGGTAAAATCCCTATAAAACCGGATACCATTCCTATCAGAACAATTGTTAAATAAATTCTCATCATTCAGCGTAAATAAATATCAATCACTATTCTTATATCCCACCACCCCAAGTCCACCAACTTAAATCATTTCAGTCTGCCATACAAAACAATCTTCCCATTTCAAATGACACTCCTTGCTTCGTTCAAACAATCCATACACCGCCGACCCGCTCCCCGTCATAGAGGCATAGACCGCTCCCCCGTCATACAATTGTTGCTTCAAAGCAGCCAATCGGGGATACTTCTCAAACACATTTTTCTCAAAATCATTTTCAACCTTTCCCCGCCATTCCATCGGCGACAGCGCACCCAAACCACGCAAATCAAATACCGGTAATTGCGGAGAAATACCGGCATAAGCCTCTGCCGTTGATATTTCAAAATCAGGCTTCACCAACACCAACTGATAATCGCCCAAAGACAATTCCATCTCTTCCAACACCTCACCTCTTCCCGATGCAAAAGCCGGATGATTACGGATAAAAAAAGCACAATCACTCCCCAAACTCGCCGCATATTCCAATTCCTTTTCTTCCGAAATATGCAATTCAAAATAATCATTCAACGCTCGCAACATAAAAGCTGCATCCGATGATCCTCCGCCCAATCCGGCACCGAAGGGAATTACTTTATGTAAATGAATACTGACCGATGGAAGATCATAAAGCCCCGCCAACAACAAATAAGCCTTCACAATCAAATTCTTTTCCGGCTCACACGCCACCTCTATGCCGGTATTCACCAAACAATACTCCCCCGCCTTCCCTTCTCCCCGTCCAACTTCCAATACATCCGACAAACCGATCGGATAAAAAACCGTTTCCAGATTATGAAAACCATCTTTTCGCTTCTCAGTGACAAATAAACCGATATTAATCTTCGCGTTCGGAAAAACAATCATTTTCTAAGCAATTACTTTAAATCAGTCATACAACAAACAATCGACCACAATAGTCATAAATATTTTGAAATTTAAAACACTCTCATCCAAAATCACGCAAAGATATTCCTTTTTTTTATAACTTCGCATTCAATAAATCGTTATAAATAACACCTACGAATTATTTACCAAAAATCTATTCGAATGAAAAAAACATTAATTCTATTCCTTCTTTTAACAATGTGGACGATGCAATTTGCAAATGCACAAAACATCATTAACCTCACAACCAAAGAATTTAAAGAAAAAATATGGGATTTCGATAAAAATAAAGACTGGAAATTCATAGGAGATAAACCCGTCATTATAGATCTCTATGCAACCTGGTGTCCTCCGTGTAAAAAACTCTCACCCATTTTAGAAGAAATCCAAAAACAATATGGAAATAAAATCAAAATCTACAAAATAGATGTCGATAAAGACCCCCAACTGGCGCAATTATTCAATGCATCCAGCATCCCCCTAATGATTTTCATCCCAAAAAATGGAAAACCATTTACTGTTGCCGGACTGCGTCCACAGGAACAAATCGAACAAATCATCACCGAAAAACTGGATGTAAAAAAATAAAACCACTCCTGCGTCCACCTTCAACAACTATTCTACAATAAAAATTGCAGATTTATGATTTTAAATTATTTTTGTACGAACAAATAAGGTCAAAAAAGAACAACCTTATTGCCAAAAACAAAGAACATCCACTCAACGTAAAGTGGATTGATCAATGCGCTTAAAATCATAAATCGGACACAATGTTAGACACCTTACAGCAATTAGATCAACAACTATTCCTCTTCCTCAATGGTCTACACGCACCGTATTGGGACCATTTTATGTGGATCACATCAGCCAAATGGACGTGGATACCGATGTACGCAACATTACTATATATCTTATACAAAAACTTTAACCTTCGGGTGACAATATTCACTGTCATAGCCTTCGCCTTAGTCATCACCTATGCCGACCAAATTTGTTCAACATTGATCCGACCTTGCGTTGAACGGATGCGTCCGTCCAATCTAAATAATCCTCTCTCCGAATTCGTACACATCGTCAACGACAAACGAGGTGGTCGTTATGGCTTTCCCTCCTGTCATTCTGCCAATTCATTTGCCTTAGCATTTTTAATAATGCTGCTATTCAAACAAAAATGGCTCACCCTCTTTATAATGCTGTGGGCGACCCTCCATTCCTATTCACGTATCTACTTAGGAGTTCATTACCCCGGCGACTTATTGGCAGGAGCCATCGTCGGCATCAGCGGTGCTTACATCATCTACTATCTGTACAGATACCTCCTTCGACAGCCCAAACTCGCTCATTGGCTTCAATACAGCGAGTCCGACAAAAAACTCATTGAACACCCGATAAACATCCGCTACACCCGTGTCACCATCTACATCGGGACAGGCATAATTGCTCTCACAGTCCTCTACTCTCTCATCGCTCTGCTAATCAATTAAACCGCTGCCCGCCCGGACTGACATCACATTGCCACTTTTGTCAGCCTTTCAAAATGCTGACAAATCTCCCCACTCCATCCCCAACAACTCTGCAAAATTGTGGAGAACAACCTTCTTGACATCCGACATATCCACCGCCTCCCCCGTCTCTTTGGCAAGAGAAGTCACCCCCTTATCCACAAAACCGCAAGGATGGATATAATTAAAATAATTCAAATCAGTATTAACATTCAAGGCAAAACCGTGCATCGTCACATATCTGGAACATTTCACACCGATAGCGCATATTTTGCGCGCTTGGTGGGTGTATTGTTCTATCCATACACCCGTCGCACTCTCCAAACGTCCTCCTTCAACCCCATAATTGGCGATCGTCCGAATCACAACCTCTTCCAAACGGTCAACATACTCCTTCACCCCCAAACCAAAACTCTCCAAATCAATGATCGGATAAACCACCAATTGTCCCGGACCGTGAAAAGTAATATCTCCTCCCCGATCCACTTTTATGAATTCTGCGTGCTTAGCCCGTAACTGTATTGAATTTATCAACATATTCGCCTCATCACCGCTCTTTCCCAAAGTATAAACCGGATCATGTTCAACAAAAAGCAAATGATGACAAAAAGGAATCTGCTGCAATTTCTCCTCTTTCACCTTTTCCAACAGAGCTTTCTGCATCTCCCATACTTCACCATATCCCCTTCTCCCTAAATCTGTACATATCGTTGTTTTCATCTCCTTACATTTTTCAGTCGATAGAAGAATGAGCCTTACAATGCCTTTCCGCGTGATAACTCGACCGCACTAACGGTCCGCTCTCCACAAAAGTAAAACCCTTTGTCAAACCAATTGCTTTATACTCCTCAAAAACTTCCGGACGAATATATTCTTTCACCTCTATATTATCGGCAGTCGGCTGCAAATATTGTCCAATGGTCATCACCTGACATCCGACAGCCCGCAAATCATCCATCGTCGCCAATATCTCCTCCCGCGTTTCTCCCAATCCGAGCATAATACCCGACTTGGAAACAATCCCCGAAGCAGCAATTTGAGCAATCACCCTCAATGACACCTCGTAGGTTGCCCGGCTGCGCACCCCATCCGATAAGCGGCGTACCGTCTCCAAATTGTGCGAAATAACTTCCGGATGAGCTTCAATGATTTGCTCCACCAACTCCTCACGCCCCTGAAAATCAGGGATCAACACCTCCATCGTTGTTGTCGGATTCTCTCGTTTCACCGCCCGAATCACTTTCACCCAATGCGAAGCACCCAGATCCTCCACATCATCACGATCCACCGAAGTGATCACCGCGTGTTTCAACTTCAACAGTTTCACCGACTGTGCGATATGCTCAGGCTCTTTCACATCCAACGCAGTGGGATGTCCCGTCGTAACATTACAAAACTTACAAGCACGTGTGCATACATTTCCACAAATCATAAAAGTAGCAGTACCGCATCCCCAACACTCTCCCTGATTAGGACATCTCCCACTGGTACAGATCGTATGAAGATCATTTCCCCGAATCGCATTCATAACCTCCACCGAAAGTTCTCCCATCGGTAATTTAATCTTTAACCATTCCGGCTTTCTCCTGTTATTTTCCATTTCTAATTCAATCACATTTTGTTGCAAAAGTAAAAAAGAAAACAGAGAATCATAAATAATGCGAAAAGTTTAAGTCCATTGTTCCATTTATTCTGTCGCACAAACACCCTTTCTCAAAAGATTCAAAAGGCTTTATCAGCTTTCAAAACCAAAGACATAACTTAATCAACACAAAGAATACAGTATCTGTCATATAAAAGTATAATTAAAATAAAACTCATCATCCATTTACAAAAACAGCATAATAAAATCCACACAAACATTTACTTATCAATTGATTATCTTGCACTTATAGTTGTATCCCCGATGTAGTCTCAGTGTATCCCCTTCGTTTCGCGACGAAGAGGATACGAAGGGAATACGACGAGAATACGAAGGGAAGGTAGCGATACTCAAACCATTCTCAAAGCATTGGGTAGCGATTGGGTAGCGAATTTCTCTCATACGTTGCAACATTTTGCGTTGCAACTCTATTGACCGATGACGAAAACGAAGGGCATACTCCCAGTCCCAATAAGTCATCGAATAACTGTAAGTGCAATAATTAAGGTCATAACGCAACGGCATCACAGCTTCCACTCCTACTTTGGGCGAAACGAGGGGCAAGACATTTACTGTCTGTATATTCTTTCCTGTCCAAGTAATCGTCGCGTACAAGTAATAACGCAGGTAGTGATGCAAGCCGCGAGCCATAGATCCCTGATTATTTTCGTGTATTGTCAATTGGTGGTTGACGGTTGCCAATTCAAAGAAATCTTTATCGCCGGACACTTGCTCAAAGACGATATTTTTTTCTTATTAAGGTATCATTTTAGCCACAAGTTGCTTTAAATTATCGTTTGCTGCGGAAACAAAAACTGCTTGCAGCAACAAAAATAACAGCAACAAGAGAAGAGTTGAATATTTTTCTAAAAATAATTTCATACTTATTTCATTTGATCGTGATGGATCAGAAAATTTTATCCTATAAATATGGTTATTTTTTTAGGAATATTTCTGTCATTTTGTTTAAAACATACCGTTTTTTTGTAAAAATTACTTGTACGATTAAAATAATACAACCCATTATTCTCTTATTACTATTTAAAATTAATCTAAAGATGAGAATCTTAAAATAATATTCTAATTTTCCTTGATAATCGTAAGAACAATCTGTAATTTTGGGTCGCAATTTAAAGCAAAACGTTTGTGGTACTGTTAAATCGCTAAACAAAGAATATGCTTTACAGCATAAAAGTTTGAATATCATATATTTTAAAATATAATTTATTAACAAAACATTTATTCATCATGAAGCCAACTCATATTGAGCACATCGGTATTGCCGTAGCGAGCCTCGACGAAGCTATTCCTTTTTACGAAAAAGTATTGGGACTGAAATGCTATGCCGTAGAAGAAGTAAAAGAACAAAAAGTGAAAACCGCTTTCTTTCAGGTAGGTCAAACAAAAATAGAATTATTGGAATCTACTGATCCGGAAGGTCCTATTGGTAAATTTGTTGCCAAAAACGGCGGTGGTATGCATCACATGGCATTTGCTGTTGATAATGTAGCAGAAGCTTTGAACGAAGCGTCTGAAGCCGGCTGTCAATTGATCGACAAAACTCCTCGTAACGGAGCTGAAGGCTTGCACATTGGATTTTTACACCCGAAATCAACCAATCGCGTGCTGACAGAACTGTGCGGCAAAAATTAAAAGATACAGAAGCTCAAAAAATCAAAAGGGTCGAAAAGGTTTGTCAAGAAATGATGCAAATACCTCTTTGACTCTTTGGATTTATTTTTTTGTTTCTAATCAAAAATAAATCAATTTAGCAATATATTGTATGATAACAAATGAAAATAAAGTAAAACAGCTCATTGAGCTGCGTAAAGAAGCGAAACTGGGCGGAGGACAAAAAAGAATTGATTCTCAACACCAAAAAGGTAAAATGACCGCTCGCGAACGAATTGAAATGTTGTTAGATGACGGTAGCTTTGAAGAATTTGATATGTTTGTAACCCACCGTTGTACGAACTTCGGTATGGAGAAAACAAAATTTCTCGGCGATGGTGTTGTTACCGGTCAAGGAACCATAGATGGTCGTTTAGTATTCGTATTCGCACAGGATTTTACTATATTTGGAGGCGCACTATCGGAAACGTTAGCACAAAAGATTTGTAAAGTAATGGACAAAGCGATGGTAGTCGGAGCTCCGATTATCGGTCTGAACGATTCAGGGGGTGCCCGTATTCAGGAAGGCGTTACTTCTTTGGCAGGTTATGCCGAAATATTCGAGCGTAACATCTTGGCATCCGGAGTGATTCCTCAGATTTCAGCCATTTTCGGACCTTGTGCCGGTGGTGCAGTCTACTCTCCTGCCCTGACTGACTTTATTATGATGACCGACCAAACTTCTTATATGTTTGTCACGGGACCGAAAGTTGTAAAGACCGTTACGAACGAAGATATTACGACAGAAGAATTGGGTGGTGCAAAAGTCCATTCAAGTAGATCAGGTGTTTCTCACTTCCTCGTAGAAAATGAAGAAGAAGGAATCCTGATTATTCGGAAACTTCTTTCTTATTTACCTTCCAACAACTTGGAAGATGCACCGATGTCAAATTGTACCGACCCATTCGATCGTCTTGACGACAAATTAAACAGCATTATTCCGGATAATCCCAACCTTCCTTACAATATGTTGGACGTGATTGAAGGAATTGTGGACTATGGCGAATTTTTGGAAATACACCGCCTGTACGCTAAAAACATCATCGTTGGATTCTGCCGTATGGGTGGAATGTCAGTCGGTGTGGTTGCCAACCAACCGAATTTCTATGCCGGAGTTCTTGACATTGAAGCCTCACGAAAAGCAGCTCGCTTTGTCCGCTTCTGTGACTGTTTCAACATTCCGGTGTTGACGTTGGTAGACGTTCCGGGCTTCTTGCCGGGAAAAGTACAGGAATACGGCGGTATCATCACCCACGGAGCAAAATTACTGTTTGCTTATGGCGAAGCTACCGTACCGAAGGTAACTGTGACGTTGCGTAAATCATACGGAGGTGCACACGATGTGATGTCGTCCAAACAATTACGTGGCGACTTTAACTATGCTTGGCCAACCGCTCAGATTGCCGTTATGGGTGCCAAAGGTGCCATTGAAGTACTTCACGGAAAAGAATTGTCCGCCATCACGGATCCTGCAGAAAAAGCAAAAGCACTGGAAGACAAAGAAGTTGCTTATAATGAAGCTTTCGCTAATCCATATCAGGCAGCCTCTTACGGATATATTGACGATGTCATTGAACCACGTAACACCCGTTTCCGTGTCATCCGTGCTTTAGAAAGCCTGAGAACCAAGAAAGTGGTCAATCCGCCTAAGAAGCATAGTAATATACCGTTATAAATACATTATATATGAATAGTTTAATTATGCTTGCCGGAGATCCGGCAGCCCAAGTGGGTGGATACACAATTGCCGGGACAGGTTATTTTGTTGTCTTTTTGGCATTGATTGTTTTGGTCGCTATATTTATTATGATTCCAAAGATCATTCGATATTTTATCGTCCGGAAACAAAAGGCGCTGGAAACAGGAAAAGCACCATCGCACGAAGGTGCAGTCAACGACGCCAATATCAATGTAGCTATTGCTATGGGATTGTATCAGTATTTTAATGAACAGCACGACCGGGAAAGTAATATCATTACCATCCACAATGCTCAAAAACAATACTCTCCGTGGAGTTCTAAAATCTATGGAGTACAAAATCAACCCATTAGAAATAAACGATAAAACGTAAAGGCAAAACGAAGATAAAAATTTAAGATTATGAAGAAATATAAATTCAAAATCAGTGGATACTCTTACGAAGTAGAGGTAGGAAAAGTGGACGAAAACGGTGCGGTTATTTCCGTAAACGGTACTCCTTACGAAGTAGAAATTGAAAACGATGCTGCGAAAAGTAAAACACCGGTGATCACTCGTCAGGGCGTTGTCAGCAAAGCCACCACTGGAGAGGTTAAAAAAGTAGTAGAAAGCGGTAACATCTATAAAGTGACAGCTCCGCTCCCCGGCAGTATTTCTAAAATTATGGTTGCCGTCGGCGACTCTGTGAAAATAGGAGATTGCGTGCTGACAATGGAAGCTATGAAAATGGAAAACAACGTATCCGCAGAAAAAAGCGGTGTTGTAAAAACAATCAAAGTAAACACCGGTGATGCGGTGCTTCAGGGAGACGTGCTATTGGAAATCGCATAATAAAAAAACGATGAATAAAATTATCTTCACAGCGCTATCTATCTTATTGCTTGCCTTCAGCAGTATCTGTTCAGGGGCAAACAACGATAACTTAGCGAAAGAACTGACTTCGGGGAAATGGGTCAACAAGGCAGGAGGCTATATCCCCAGTGCAACAGGCGAATCGTCGCAAAGAGTCAGCAGGTATAAAATCTATGAATTCAGTGCCAACGGTACGTTCACGATGGACTCCATCAAACAACGCTACACCGGTAAATGGGTGCTGAAAGGGGATTCTCTCATTATGAACTACAATGTTCGTAACGTCGTGCATTTCTCTCAGCCGAAAGACCTGAATGCAAATCACGGAACTTACTGGAAAACATCCGATGAAGTTGATTTGGGAAGCCGCAAAGCACTACTCAAAAATGGTGTTCTGGTATTCTCTGATGCAGCAATGAATGCGGAGCATAATTCAGATGGCGTAGCCGGATTAAAAAACTTCTGGGAATTTACCGGTTTTGCCAATGCAACATCCGGTAACTTAGTGATGATTTTGGTTGCCTTAGGCTTTCTTTTCTTAGCCATCCGGTTTAATTATGAACCGATGTTGCTGATCCCCATCGGTATGGGTATCATTGTCGGTAACATTCCTTTCTATACGGCAGAAGGCTTCAATATGGAATTGGGAATTTATGAACCGGGATCTGTATTGAATATCCTTTACTCAGGAGTTGTACAGGGTTGGTATCCTCCCTTGGTGTTCTTGGGAATTGGAGCAATGACCGACTTCTCATCGTTGATTTCCAATCCACGATTGATGATTCTCGGCGCAGCTGCCCAATTAGGTGTATTTGCTACCTTCCTCGGAGCCCTTTATCTGGGATTCCCCGCACCCGAAGCCGGAGCGATCGGTATCATTGGTGGTGCTGATGGTCCAACGGCTATTTTCTTAGCCTCTAAATTAGCGAATGGTGTCAACGTAATGGCAAACGGAGAAGTGGTCAGAAACCTGATCGGACCGATTGCTATTGCTGCATACTCGTATATGGCATTGATTCCGGTGATACAACCGCCGGTCATCCGATTGCTGACAACCAAGAAAGAACGTTTGATTCGTATGCGTCCGCCGCGTGTGGTCAGCCGTACGGAAAAACAATTATTCCCGGTTATCGGTCTACTGATTACGGCTTTTATTGCCCCGTCAGCCCTTCCCCTACTCGGTATGCTTTTCTTCGGTAATATCCTGAAAGAATCTACCGTAACGAACCGTCTGGCTAAGACCGCTTCCAACGCATTGATCGACATTATCACAATGGTATTGGGATTAACGGTTGGTGCATCAACACAAGCAAGCGTATTCCTCGAATGGTCTTCTTTGAAGATATTTGTATTGGGAGCAATCGCATTTGCTCTGTCTACCGCCGGTGGTGTGATCTTCGGTAAGATCCTGAACTGGTTATCACCGAAAGACAATCCGGTGAACCCGATGATTGGTGCTTCAGGAGTATCTGCCGTTCCCGGTAGTGCCCGTGTTGTACAGAATATGGGATTGAAAG
Organism: Odoribacter sp.; assembly: GCA_036657595.1. Lineage (GTDB taxonomy): Bacteria > Bacteroidota > Bacteroidia > Bacteroidales > Marinifilaceae > Odoribacter. Next base: position 15,012 of record JAVXFZ010000041.1, read on the forward strand.
AAGATCCGACGAACCACTTGCTGATGCACGCGATGGCACCTAATGTTGCCGGAGTGATTGGTTCAGCAGTTGCAGCCGGAGTGATTCTGAGCTTCCTGATGTAATCATTACATTCAAATAGAAAGAGGGCTATGTTATCGCAACATAGCCCTCTTCTTTTTTTCGATGAACAGTAGAGAATTTTCCGATTTACTTTCCCCATAAAACGATCAGATGAAGGATCGTCTGCATCGCTTTATTCATTGTATCTAACGAACAATATTCATATTTACCGTGGAAATTCATTCCACCGGTAAACAAGTTTGGGCAAGGTAGTCCCATATACGACAAACGGGCACCATCCGTACCGCCCCGAATGGGACGAACCAATGGCACCACACCTGCCTCTTTCATTGCTTGTAGGGCTTTATCAATCACTTCCGGATAAGGTTCCACCATCTCACGCATATTATAATATTGGTCTTTCAACTCCAATTTAATCACGTCCTCTCCGTATTTCTCAGTCAAAAAGGCAACAGCAGTCGTGATAAAATGTTTTTTCATCTCAAATTTCTCGCGGGAATGATCACGGATGATATATTCCATTGAAGCATTTTCTACCGCTCCTGAGATACCGATCAGGTGATAAAATCCCTCATACCCTTCCGTATGTTCCGGACGTTGACACACAGGCAACAAGGAATTTAATTCCGTCACTACCTGCAATGCATTGATCATTTTATCTTTGGCATATCCCGGATGGATATTACGTCCCTGCACCGTGATTTTGGCACTTGCCGCATTGAAGTTCTCATATTCCAATTCTCCCTCAAATCCACCATCCACGGTATAAGCAAATTGAGCTCCAAAACGCTTCACATCAAAAAAATCTACTCCCTTTCCGATTTCCTCATCGGGAGTAAATCCGATCCGGATCTTCCCGTGTTTGATTTCCGGATGTTGCATCAAATATTCGGTAGCAGCCATTATTTCAGCCACACCGGCTTTATCATCCGCACCCAGCAAAGTTGTACCATCAGTTGTGATTAAAGTATGACCTTTAAAAAATGATAATTCAGGAAAATCAGCCACAGTCATCATCAGATCGGCATTCAAGCGAATATCCCGCCCGTCATAGTTTTCAATCACCTGAGGTTTGATGCCTTTTCCGCTCATATCGGGACTCGTATCAACGTGAGCAATAAATCCAATTACAGGACGATTTTCATATCCCGGTGTTGCCGGAATAGTGCCCATCGTATAACCATAATTACCAAATTCTACTTCCTGTAAGCCAAATGCCTTCATTTCTTCAGCCAAATATTTCAACAGGATTAATTGTTTATCCGTAGAAGGATAGTCTTTACTTTCGGGATCGCTCTGGGTATCAAAATCCACGTATCTCAAAAAGCGTTCTTTCAATTCCATCATTTCATTCATTTATTCATTCATTTCATTTATTCATTCGTTAAATGATCCATTCGTTGAGCATTACAAACAGCTCAACGAATGAACCGAACAGAGGAATAGGTCATTCTCAAGCCTCTTCTTTGGCTCTCAATGAATCCCAAATAAAGTAGCCGATGATAGCAATATACATCACAACAGCAAGGTATTCGGCACCGCTCCAGGCAGTGTACCAATCGGCACCGGCATATTTCAAAATAGCACTGATCACGCCCATCAAGGCTCCACCGGCAATAAATCCGGAGGCAATCAGAGTTCCTCTTTCTTTGCGCATTTTATTGATCCGTTCTTCTTTGCTACGAGTAGAAATATACCAACTCACCAAACCACCGATCAACAGTGGAGTGTTCAACTCCAACGGGATGAACATCCCCAAAGCAAATGCCAATGCAGGTACACCAATCATCGTGAGAATAAGTGCTAAAACAGCACCTGCAAAATAGAGCATCCACGGCGTTGCTCCACCTTCCATCAGGGGACGAATGACTGCCGCCATTGCATTTGCCTGCGGAGCAACAAGGGCTCCCTCACCGACAAAGCCGTAGGTTTGGTTAAGAATCATCATTACACCGGCAACTGTAGCGGCTGCTACAACTGTTCCGAGAAACTTCCATTTCTCTTGATTAGCAGGAGTTGTCCCGATCCAATAACCGATTTTCAAATCAGTGATAAAGCCTCCTGCCATTGATAAAGCCGTACAAACCACTCCACCGATAATCATAGATGCCATCATACCACTCGTACCACTTAATCCGGCACTGACCAAAACCAAAGAGGCAAGTATCAAAGTCATCAAGGTCATCCCCGATACAGGATTTGAGCCCACAATGGCAATAGCATTAGCGGCTACCGTGGTAAATAGAAAAGAGATAATGAAGACGATGAGAATAGCAACGATCGTTTGGAAAAGATTCCCCAATACACCAAATTGAAAAAACAAGAAGGTGGTAAACAGCGTTGCCAACAATCCCGTTAGGATCAGTTTCATTGATATATCACGCTGTGTACGTTCGACAACTTCATCGCTGCCTTTCTTGCCACCAAGTTCTTTTACTGCCAGTCCCAACGCCTGGCGGATAATGCCGGACGATTTAATGATCCCGATAATACCGGCCATCGCGATACCGCCAATACCGATATGTCGGGCGTAATTCGTAAATATCTGCTCGGGAGACATATCCCGCAACAAGAGTGTCACCCCCTCGCCCACAGCGATGGTCTGTCCGTCCGCAAAGTAACTCAGGAAAGGAATCAGTACAAACCAAACGGTGAACGAACCCGCACAAATGATCGCAGCATATTTCAATCCGATAATATATCCGAGTCCCAATACCGCAGCACCGGTATTGACTTTAAATACCAATTTCATTTTTTCAGCAAGCATCTCGCCACATCCAATGATTCGGGTGGAAATTGTTTCTGTCCACCAACCAAAGGTGCTGATAAAAAAGTCGTACAATCCACCGATCAGTCCACTCACTGCCAATAGTTTTGCCTGATTGCCTTTTTTCTCACCCGATACGAGAACTTCAGTTGTCGCCGTGGCTTCAGGGAAAGGATATTTCCCGTGCATATCTTTGACGAAATATTTCCGGAAAGGGATTAACATCAGGATACCCAGCAAACCACCAAAAAGAGAGGAGAGAAATATCTGATAAAATTGGACTTCTATCCCTAAAATATAAAGGGCAGGTAGAGTAAAAATAGCTCCGGCAACAATAACACCTGAACTCGCGCCGATGGATTGAATGATGACATTTTGCCCAAGCATATTGTTTCGTTTCAATACATTGCCCACGCCGACAGCAATAATGGCTATCGGTATAGCGGCTTCAAATACTTGCCCTACCTTTAAACCAAGATAAGCTGCCGCTGCCGAAAAGATGATCGCCATAATAATACCAAACACGACCGAATAGACGGTCACCTCTTTCGGCTTCGTATTTGCCGGCATTATGGGGATATACTCCTCGCCCGGTTTCAGTTCCCGATACGCATTTTCGGGCAACGAATTGTTTTTTTGTTCTTCTTGTTCCATAAGTTTTTATAATGATTGATCTGATTTTACATCCAAAAGTAATCATTTAAATGAAAAGTTTAAAAATTATAGCTAAAAATACAATCTCGAAGGCAGAATTTGTTTTTCCAATTTATTATTATTAATTTTAACAGCAATTTATAATCAATCATTCTTATGAGAAACGGTATCCTTTTAAAGTCATCTTGTATACTTTTCTGTTTAGTCGCCGGACTGAGTGCTTCGGCAAAAATTCCCGAAACGACGATTAAGGCAACAGTGAGTGCAATATGCGGTCAACACAAAACGGATCGCACAGAAGTAGAAAAAGGAGTTCGGCAAGTAGCTTTTCTTTGGCAATCAAAGGACGGCAATGAGTCGGAATTTTTGGAATTTTGTGCACAGCAATACATCAGTGATCCGATCATCAAAGAGCGGATTTTCCAAAAAGTAAGCCGTTATTTGGAAGCATTATGGGGTCACGCCAATGAAACCAGTTTGCAATTGCAATTGAACTTACACGAAGACAACGGACCGTTAGACAATATAGACGCAATGTTCGGAGCATATAGTCCGGGAGCACATTTAATCAACGATTTCTATGCTAATAAGATCGGATTTATTATAGCTCTGAATTTTCCCAAGCGCACGTTAGCGGAGAAAGAGGAATTAGCGACCAACCGTTTAGGCTGGGCATACGCACGATTGGGCGACCTATTCACCGAACGCATTCCGGCAGAATTAGTTCAAGCACGGGTGAAAGCCGAAAGCGATGCAGACGTATACATTTCCGCCTATAATATATATATGGGGCACGTCACAGATAGCAGCGGAGCGAAACTCTTCCCAGAAGACCGTATTTTACTTTCTCATTGGAATTTACGCGATGAAATCAAAGCAAATTACAGTCTCGAAAAAATGGGTAAGGAGAAACAAGATGTAGTGTATCAGGTGATGAAACGTATTATCTCACAGGAAATACCGGTAGAGGTTATTAATTCAGGAAAGTACGATTGGAATCCCTATATGAACACCTTATCAGAAGGGAAAAAAGCTATCATCGGTCATCCTGAAGCCACAGAACGTTACCGTATGATGTTGAATAATTTCCACGCAATGCAGGCAATTGATCACTATACGGACAATACATTTCTCGACCGAAAATTTAACGATGAAATGGAAGTTTCATTAGTGAAGGCTCGTGCTTTGTTTGAACAACTACTCACATCGCCTCAACTAAAGCAGGTAGGTGAATTAATTGCACAACGGTTAGGACGTCCTCTGCAAGCTTACGATATTTGGTACGATGGTTTTAAAGCCCGTAGCGGATTAGATGAAACAAAATTAGATGCCGAAACTCGCCGTTTATATCCGAATGCAGCGGCAATGCAAGCACAGTTGCCTCAACTATTGTGCCGGCTCGGCTTCACTTCAGAGCGAGCAAAGTGGATATGCGATCGAATTGCCGTAGATGCAGCACGTGGCTCTGGGCACGCTTGGGGAGCCACAATGAAAGGGCAAAAGTCACACTTACGTACCCGCATTCCAGCCACCGGTATGGATTACAAAGGATATAACATTGCCGTACACGAATTTGGACACAATGTTGAACAAACGCTGTCACTCTACAATATTGACCATTTCTTAATGGCAGGCGTACCGAATACGGCTTTCACTGAAGCCTTGGCTTTTATATTTCAGAAGCGTGATCTGCAACTATTGGGTATAGAAGATACCAACCCGTATAAAGCAGACTTAGAGGTGTTAGATAAATTTTGGAGTACTTATGAAATTATGGGTGTATCAATGCTGGATATTTCGGTATGGGAATGGATGTATGCACACCCCAATGCCACACCCGAAGAGTTGCGGGAGGCTGTCATCCAACTCTCAAAAGAGGTTTGGAATCGCTATTTCAGTCCCGTATTCGGCGTGAAAGACGAACCCATTTTAGGGATTTATTCCCATATGATCAGTTACCCACTCTATCTTTCGGCTTATGCTTTCGGTCAGATCATTGACTTTCAGGTGGACAATTATATTTCGACCCGCGATTTTGCTACGGAAGTAGATCGGATGTATCGACTTGGTCGCCTCACCCCCGATCAATGGATGATTCAAGCTACGGGAAAACCTTTGAGTGTCGAAGCTATGCTCAAAGCCGTCAGTGACGTTAAATTTCTCATCTATTTTCAATAGCAGCATTAAATGCTCAAAATGTAGCTCCGTCAGCAATATGAGAAAAGTGGCGACGAAGCCACTGCACGAGGCGGGTGGTAACTTCAGGACCAGCGTAGGGAATAAATTCGTCGTACATATCCGATTGGTTGAAATTTGAAATCCCGATGGAAAGAACGATTACTCCTTCGCGTTGCGCCTCGCGAACGTGTTCGCGAACGTGTTCACGAGGATCTTGCTGTCCGGTAGCAGCAGTCGGTGTGCCATCGGATAAGACAAAGATTAGTTTATTTTGTGTCATCGTGCGAAATTTCCGGACAGCATAGGCGATAGCAAAACCATCAGCATTGACATACATTCCTTCTTGTGAGAATAATTTCTTGATTTCCAGTCGTTTTCCCGGCTCGTGAAATCGAACAATTTCCACCCGTCCCTGTCTTACTCGATGACCATAAATAGAAAAACGAATATCCGGATTCGCTTCAAACGCTAATGCCAATGCTACCGACAGTACTAATTGCATTTCTAATTTATTTCCGTCTGCCATCGAACCGGATAGATCCAGTAGGATCACAATCTCCAACAAAGCCGATGGCGTGGGCATCTCTTCCAAAAATACATAAGGATTATATTTCACCTGATACAATTCATCCTCATCCAGTTCGCCGCTGTCTTGTCCATAGTACACGCACGACTTGTTCATCTTCGCCTGAAAGGTCAGAAAATTCAGTCGGATCTTAGCAGCCAATTCCTTTGCCCGTCGCATTACCAAGGGATCTATCTCTCCATAAGGGGCATCTAACTCTCGATACCTTTCACCAACACCTCCCTGAGAACGTTTCTGGGGTCCACATCCCTCTCGCTCATCGGACGCAGGGAGTAAATCCAACGACCGACTTAAATCCTGAAAAAGATCGTCCAAAATCTTTACATCTATATCCACCGGTGCTCCCTCTACCTCCAAAGGCAAGTTCATCATCACCTTCGAATAATAATTAAACATTCGTTGATCGCTACCAGCCGGCGACACAAAACGGCTACTGATTTCACGCGCCAACTCGACCACCCGTTGTGGCGATAAGGAACCAAAATCCGTCACCGTGTCTAATATAACGTCGATCCACTCTAAGCGACTCTTATGAGGTTGCAGACGCGCAACAAATATCGGATGATCAAGCAACTCCGGATAAAGAATTTTCGTTGCTATATAATTGTATCGTACATCGTCTAAATCTGTAAACTTTAGCTCACGTTCAGCCCGCAATGTAGCCAAGGTAAACACCATATTTCGGGCGGCATAGAGATAATCGTAATAACCCGGATACGCACGCACGAGCTTCGCTTCTACCCGCCGATCTTCGATCAAATGAATAATATATCGTTCCTGATTTGTACAATGGTAAGCTTGAAAAATTCCCCGACTGTAACAGATATGTGCTAACTGATGAATAAAAAATCCAAAAAATACCTTTGAACGGATTTTTTCAGATACCTTCAGCGACAAGATTTCGGAATCAATTATCACCTCCTTGAAATCAGTTGGATAATTTACCTCCTTGGTATACAAAATACGCGGTAATTCGCCCGTCAGATGCAAAGCAATGCGCGCGCACACCGGCATCAGGCGATAAATATTGGCAGTCTCCGGAAAGTCCTTCTCCAATACCTCGAATGCCTCCGGAAAATTTCCCCACCAACTCTTCTCCAAAGCATTCCGCGCGTAAAGCACTTCTATCTCTTCCTGCATCATATCAAAGAATTTGGACCAACGAGCGTGCCACCAACTGTTCCCCCGCAATCACGTAATTGGTTAGAATCACTTCCTCAACCACCTCTCGCAGTGAATAGCCTAATGGCAGATACGCTGCTGCATCCAACACCTGTCGTGTAGATAATGCCACTGTCAACGCCTCTTTCTGCTCCGCCTGCCTCAACAGGCGTGCAATCTCTGTCAACTTCCTTGCTACCATCGCATCCACGGTTGGATAGCGCGCCACAATTAAATCTGTTTCTTCCTCCGGCGAAAGATAGTCCAATTGTATTTTAATAAATCGATCCTCGAATGCTGAATCTAATCGCTGTGTCGAAACATACGCAAAACCCGTATTTCCCGCCGCCACAAACAATACATCATCACCTTTATTATAGCGCACTCCCGAATCCTCGTCGTAGATATATGACTGCTTTCTGTCAAGAATAGTCATTAGAAAATTAGCTGCCACCATTGGGATACGTGTCAATTCGTCAAGAAAAATCAACGTCGGTTGAATCGCTGTGAAAGCTTTGAAAAACTCCGATCGAACCGCTGCCGTCCGCCCCTCCTCACCAATCACCAAACCTCCCACAAACATCTTCTTCGGCTTAAATGCCTGTCCCATATCAAAACCAAAATACTCCATCCCCATCGCCTCCGCCAACTCCATCGCTACCGAAGACTTTCCACACCCCTTTGGTCCCAATAAAAAAGGATATTTCTTCAAATACAACGTGTGACATAAAAATTCCCACTTCCGTTGTGGAATACACAAATTACTCGTATGTTTCGGTGGCGTGAACGAAGAAGTACGAAAATCCGGAAACAAATTCTCCTCAAAAGTCAATCCTATTCTCTTTTCCAATTATATTATTTTTTTATTTATCCTCACAAAGATAAGAAATAAAACTGAGACTGAGTGTAGAACGCAGGAAGAAGGTTGTAAGAGAGCGATTTAGGCGGTAGTTTGAAACGAGAATGAAGCCAGAGGCGGCAGCGACCAATTTCATCAATGCGCTGATAAAATGGCATTAAACGACATAGACAAGTGAAGCGTTAAAAGAGGATTTCTACCACCGAACAAACCTTTCTATCTATTTCTAACAAAATATTTGCAAATATAAATAAAAAAAACTAATTTTACTGTCTGTAAAGTGTATAATGAGTAAAAAATGAGATTTCAAAACAGTAGAAAAAGAATTGGCGTTTTTAGCAAGGGATTGAACTTGAAAAATGCAGTAAGAAAAGTGAGCTTTTCTACTATTTTTATGGCTGAAAATTTGGATGTTACAGAAAATAGTGCAAACACACCAAGCAGGCTATATATAACAATGCGCCCGCGCGTAATACATCTAATAAATAGCAACTTACAATACATTTCCGTAAAGAGGATTCATCCCCTCTTTGCAGTTTCTTGTATTCATATCACTCCTTCTCGAAAATCATTCAGACAAATAAACGAAATATGGAAACAACTATCAATAAA
>JAVXFZ010000042.1:0-23704 GCA_036657595.1 Odoribacter sp.
GCAGGATATGTGGTGGCTACCGGGACGGGACTTTTCAGAATGTATAATAACCGTCATTGGTGTACGGATGTTTTGGCGGGTGCGGGTATCGGAATATTGAGCACACGGATTGCTTATTGGTCTTATCCATTGATGCAAAAGACATTTTTTCGGAAAAGTCGATTGGCTGATGTGGTGGGAGTCCCTTATTACAATGGAGAGAGTGTTGGATTTTCTATGCAGTTGACGTTTTAAGTTATTTTTTGTAGAAACTGACGGAAACCCAGTGATTGTCTTCTTGACTGTTTTCATAGGTGAGTCCTAATTGTTCCGCTTTTTCTCGTATCATCCGTAAATCTTCAAGATAAAAGCCGCTCATTATTAAGTAACCTTTTGAATTTAATTTTTCTATATAATGAGGCATATCGTTCAATAAAATGTTGCGGTTGATGTTAGCCAGTATGAGGTCGAAAGATTTTTCTGTTTTTAACAAGGCGGCATCTCCCATCTTGATGATGATGTTTTGTAGGTGGTTGGTTTGAATGTTTTGGATGGCATTATGGTATGCCCATTCATCAATATCTATACCGGTTATTTCTGCTGCCCCTGCTTTAGCAGCCATAATAGCTAAGATTCCTGTACCGCATCCCATATCCAATATTCGTTTCTCTTTTAATTGTGGGAGATGGTGGAGAATCATACGAAGCATCAAGGCTGTGGTGGCGTGGTGTCCTGTACCGAAGCTCATTTTGGGTTCTATGATAATTTCGTATTCAATGCCGGGAATGGTGTCGTGAAATCCGGCACGTACTAATATTTTATTGTCAACGACGATGGGGGTAAAAGTTTCTTCCCATACTTCATTCCAGTCACGGTCTTCCATTTCTTGATGAGTGAGGTCGATTTTATATTGCTCGGAGAGATAGGGCATCAGTGGAAGTTTGTGGATCGCTTGTTCGTTAAAATCTTTTGCAGGGATGTAAGCGATAAATCCGGTTTCTGTGTAGGCAAAACCATCGTATCCGATGGTTCCGAGTTCAGCCATTATGGCTTCTGAAATTGCCTCAATATAAGGTGTGAGCGTGAATGTTACTTCAATATATTTCATTGGTCGTTTGATGTTTAATTGTTTATTTTCATTCGTATTCTCCATTCTTTTGGATAGTAGTTATTAAGCCGATTGCCCAGATTTTTACACCATCCTAAAGCGATGTGTTGGTAGGAAATAAGCAACCAGTCACCGATAGCACCGGTTGGAGGTATATCTTCTTTTTTGAGAAAGGTCAGTGCGGTAGTTCGATCGACTTCGTAAAGGGTACAGTTGGTTTTGTTTAATCCTTGCCAAAGAGCTGAAGCCGGTAAGAGTTTTAGTTTGTGATTATAAGTTTCCGCTATTTCACACCCTTTGTATAGAATGCGCAGCGTATCGTCTAATTGAGCGATGAAATCTACATATCGGGAGGGGAGAACTCCGATGGTGTTTTCTGTTTGGTAGGCTGCGTATTTTTCGGGCTGGAGGATGAATTTGCGGACATCGCTTGAAAGCGAGAGCGTAGGGGTATTTCCCTGCTTTTTATTTTTTCGGAAGGTAAATTCTTTTCCGTCTTGTTTTTGTACAACACCGATGAAAAAGCCTTCGCCGATGGTTTTGTGTGGGTAAAAATGATAGCAGTGCATAGTAGAGTCGGCGGTGGTGATAGCGTTGAACGGATGTTCAATTTGAACACTGTGTACATCAAATTGATGTTGCAACCACTCCAGTATTTTTTCATTTTCGCCTCGATTGTAGGTGCAGGTGCTATAAATTAAAAAGCCACCGGGTTTTAGGCTTCCCCAGATGTCGGAAAGGATTCTTTGTTGTCTTTCGCTGCATAGGCGGAGATTGTTTTCGCTCCATTCGTTGATGGCATCGGGGTCTTTTCTGAATAGACCTTCACCTGAACAAGGGGCATCCACGATGATGATATCAAAGGCTCCTTCGAGTTTTCGGAAATCTGCTGGATCATTGCCGGTGACGATGATATTATCCTGTCCCCATTTGATGATGTTTTCTTTCAGGATAGAGGCACGGCTTCGGATGACTTCGTTGGACACTAATAAGCTGTCCGGCGGAAGGTGAGAAGCAATCAAGGTGGATTTACCTCCCGGCGCAGCGCATAAGTCGAGTACCTTTAAGGGTTTGTCAGGCATAATCTGTTTCAGAATATGGTGAAGGAACATAGAGGATGCTTCTTGTACGTAGTAGGCTCCGCCGTGGAAATAAGGATCGAGGGTGAAAATCGGACGATTGTTTAGGTAGTATGCATTTTTACACCAATTTATCGGAATGATTTGCTGATCGGTGAATATTTCATTGATTGATTTGACTTTACCGGGATTTAACCGGATACTGACGGGGGATTCAGTTTGTAAAGATTGAAAGAATTTATCTGCCTCATTGGACAGTATCTTTTTCATTTGTTCTTCAAACTGTACGGGTAAAGTGTTCATCTTTTTTGCGTATATTTGCGCACAAAGATAAAAAAAAGTGAGGGGAGATGTTTATTGTTTTGTAGTTTATTGTATATTCGTAATAAATAATTGAACAAAGCGGGGAGAGTGGGGAAAGGCTAAATGTTTAACAACATGTTAATATAATGGAAGTTAGAGAAAATTATAGTTTGAAAAAATATAATACTTTTGACATTGATGTCAAATGCCGTTATTTTGTGGAGTGTGATCAGGAGGCAGATTTACTTGAATTTGTTGCTTCTTATGAATGGGAACCAACTGAAATATTAATATTAGGGGGGGGAAGTAATTTTCTATTTACAGAAGATTTTGACGGTACGGTGTTTTATCCTTCGATGAAAGGTATTGAGACAATAGAAGAGGATGCGACCGGTGTATCTGTACGAGTGGGTGCCGGTGTAGTATGGGATGATTTTGTTGGCTGGGCAGTGGAACATCAGTATGGAGGGGTTGAAAATTTATCTTTGATTCCGGGGCACGTGGGAGCTTCTCCAGTACAGAATGTGGGAGCTTATGGGATGGAAGCGGGAGATACAATTTTACGAGTGGAGGCTATTGATATTGAAAAAGCTTGTCCTGTGGTCATTGGGGCTGCGGATTGTCGTTTTGCTTATCGGGATAGCATATTTAAAAAAGAGTGGAAGAATAAATATATTATTACTCGTGTCGTTTTTCGATTGTCTAAGCAACCTCAGTTTCGATTGAATTACGGGAATGTAAAAAATGAATTAGAAAAATTAGGTGGAGAGATTACGTTGGCAAAGATCCGTCAGGCGATTATTCAGATTCGTCAAGATAAATTGCCGGATGTGAAAGTGATACCTAATGCGGGTAGTTTTTTTAAAAATCCGATGGTAGAAAAAGAGGTAGCAGAGAAGTTGCACGAACAGTATCCGGAAATGCCGATATATGAGGTGGACGAGGATAGGGTGAAATTGGCTGCCGGCTGGATGATTGAACAATGCGGCTGGAAAGGGAAGATGTTGGGTAAAGCGGGGGTGCATAGTAAACAGGCATTGGTGTTGGTGAATGGTGGAGGTGCTGACGGTATGGATGTGACACGATTGGCAAATGAGGTGAAAAAAAGTGTTTTTATGAAATTTGGGGTTTGGATTGAACCGGAAGTTTACGTTATTTAATTTGAGATGATGGTAACGAAGTATGTTGAAAAAATAAAGATTTTTAATCATTATACCAATTACAAAGGTCGCTTGTTTGCCAAAGTATTGTGCGATCTGTTTAATGATGCCGCGGAGGTGCAAACGGAGGAATATGGAGTGGATGTGGATACGTTGAATGCACAGGGAATGACGTGGATGTTGCACCGCTTGCATATTCATTTGTTTAAGATGCCTCATAAAAATGAGGAGGTGTTGATAGAAACTTGGCCTTCGGGGATAGATCGTTTTTTTGCTTTGCGTGATTATCGGTTGGTGAGGGAAAATGGCGAAGAATTGGTGCGTGCTACTTCCGAGTGGATGTATATTGATATGAAACGTCGAAGACCTTTGCGTTTGCCGGAGAACGTGATTGCGATGAGTACCGGACATCATATTGAGAAATTAGAACTTGATTCTATACTCAATGAGAAGGATTTTGGGGGAGAAATGCAGGTTAGTCGTGATTTTACGGCTACTTTTGATAATATAGATTTTAACGGTCACGTGACTCAGGCTTCGTATATGAGATGGATTACTAATTCATTGCCTTTTGAGTTTTTGAAAACTTATGTTCTGCTTGATGTCGAGGTGATTTATGCTCACGAGATTATGCCGGATAGTACGATCCATTCAGCTTATAGAATGGAAGAAAAGGAGAATGTTGTTACGGTTTTCCATCAAGTGAAAAATGAAAGCGGAGAGTTAAATCATTGTATTGCTAAAACGATTTGGGAAAAACATTAGTTGATGCTTCTTCGCGTATGATTTTAATGTAGAATCAGTGAGATATTTTTAGATTTCTTTTTCAATGAGGTATACATTGCGTTCGGTGGAAGAACGGGAAACAAGTTCCGCTATAAATCCGGCGAGGAATAATTGCGTTCCGATGATCATTGCGACTAAGGCAATGAAAAAATAGGGGCTGTCTGTCACTAAGGATGCTTTGATTCCGCTTGAAAGGCAGATTAGTTTGTCTATACCTATCCATCCGGCTGCACAAAATCCGATGATGAAAAGTAGTGTTCCTAATGCGCCAAAAAGATGCATTGGTTTTTTTGCGAATCGGGTGATGAAGGTGATTGATAATAAATCAAGCAATCCATTGATGAATCGATTTAATCCACCAAATTTAGTGACTCCGTATTTTCGAGCACGGTGTTGTACTATTTTTTCACCGATGCGTGTGAAGCCGGCTTGTTTGGCAAGAATCGGTATGTAACGATGCATTTCGCCGTAAACTTCAATGTTTTTAATCACTTTGTTTTTATAGGCTTTCAGACCGCAATTAAAATCGTGTAGTTTGATTCCGGAAAATTTTCGTGCCGTGGCATTGAATAGTTTTGTTGGGATGGTTTTGGATATGGGATCATATCTTTTCTTTTTCCATCCGGATACCATATCATAATCATCTTCGATGACCATTTTGTATAATTCTGGAATTTCATCCGGGCTATCTTGCATATCTGCATCCATCGTGATGACTACTTCTCCTTTGGCTATTTGGAAACCACAGTGTAGGGCTGCTGATTTTCCATAGTTCCGGCGAAATTTAATGGCGTGGATAGAAGGATTTTGTTTTGAGAATGTTTCTATTAATTGCCAAGAATTGTCTTTGCTGCCATCGTCGATTAGGATGATTTCGTAAGAAAAATGGTGGGTGTCCATTACCCGCTTGATCCATTGTGTGAGTTCCGTTAGTGATTCGTCTTCGTTGTATAGTGGGATGATAACTGAGATGTCCATAATGTAAATGAATTAAGGTTTCAGGATATTCCGTCGTAGGATGCCTGCTAAGAATAATGAGAAAATAGATCCGCTAAATATTTTGTTGAATATTTCTCCTAAAGCAATGGCTGCCGGCGTGGTAAAAACTTTTAGCATAGCTGTCATATTGTCTACTAATGGAGAGTCGGGGTAGACTTCTTTTAAAGCGGCTTCAAAGGTATTTAGATAGTCTTCTTTTAATGCCGGAATCTGTTGGTAAAGGAGATAGATATATAGACCATAGCAGATTGATGCAATCGTGATGATGTAAACACAAGTTCCTAATGCACCGGAATAAGATATTTGACCTTGCAGGGATTCTTCTTTGTATTTTCGTGTACCTATAAATGCACCTACAATGGAGAGTAGCATAATTACATTGTTCAATTGAGGATTGAAACTAATCCCTTTGTCCATTTTGTAAAAAGCAAAAGATACAATAATGAAGCTTAAGCCTATAAATAGACCGAAGATGGTATTTTGTTTTAAAAATATTTTTTTCTTTTCTTGATCCATAGGAATTTTCTTATCCAACTTTTAATATACAAATGTTGTAATCACTTTTTGAGTTTACTTAGAAGAGAGATGCTTGATTTCTAAGATATATTTTTTCTCCTTCTGTTAGAGAAGAGTTTGTATCCATATAGTTGTATTTGAGCAAGTTGGTCATTCTAACCCCGTATGTTTGTGCAATATCGTATAAGGTGTCGCCCTCTTTTACTCGATGAAATTCATAACCTCTGGCAGCTTTTGTCTTCTTCTTTTTTAGGAATATTATTTGACCGGCAGTGAGTGTCGTATCTTTTTTGTCGTTATATGCTAATAATTTTTTTAGTTTGATACCATAATAGCTGGCGATTTGTTCAAATGAATCGCCGGGAATAGTTTCAATACAAATGATGCCATTTCTCATTTCTTCGCGGTTGCGATAAATGGTATGAGGTGTTTTTTCGACAATTTCTTCATCGTTTATGTTGTGGTGGTTGATTTTAACGGGATGGTCGTATTGATGCAGTTTTTCATCTTCGATGATTTTGATCAACATTTCTGCATATTCCGGATTGGTGGCATAGCCAGCAGCTTTTAATCCTTTTGCCCAAGCTTTGTAGTCTGTGGATGGGAGATCAAAAAGACCAGCATAACGTGGACGAGTGGTTAAAAAAGTACTGTGGTCAATCCAAGATTGTTCTACATTATTATATTTACGGAAACATTCGTCTTTGGCGTCGTCATCCATTTGATAGGTCGCACCTTCCCAATCGTGGCATTTGATGCCAAAGTGGTTGTTGGCATTGATGGCTAATTCGGATTCCCCACAACCTGATTCAAGAATTCCTTGTGCAAGTGTTATACTGGCTGGGATTCCTGTGCGTTCCATTTCCCGGATAGCTATTTGTTTGTATTTGTGAATGAATTCTTTTCTGGATTCTGCTGTCGAATGTAACGTTGTCAGTAGTAAACTGCTTAATATGAGTAGACTTAAAAATGGTTTCATTGTATTATAAATATTTGTATTTTAAAGATATGTGTATTCTCTCTTAGATTATTCTATTTTTTAATTTTCTGTTTCTAATTATTTCTTATCTTAGGGGTGTAAAAATAGTAAAAAATAGTGATGGATAAAAGGGAAGTAAAAATAGATTATTTTGTTTATCAAAATTCTTTTGCTGTCGGCTATGAAAAGTTGTGTAAAAAGGCAATGCAAGCTTCTGCAAAATCATATAGTATTTATTCGAATTTTGCTGTTGGTGCAGCTGTTTTGTTGGAAAATGGGAAGATTGTTTCCGGTAATAATCAGGAGAATGCAGCTTATCCAAGTGGTCTTTGCGCGGAACGTACGGCGTTGTTTTATGCGGGTGCTACTTATCCAGAAGTTGCAGTGAAAGCTCTTGCTATTGTTGCCTGTGATCAGGGAATCCCTTGTGACAATTTTGTTTCTCCCTGTGGAGCCTGTCGTCAGGTTTTTGCAGAGATTGTAAAACGTTATGGTCGAGATTTTGATGTGATTATGTGTGGAAAACAGGAAACAGTTGTTATAAAAGCTTCGGCATTGTTGCCTTTTGTATTTGATTTGAATTAATCGTTGTAACTGAATTTGACTCGATTGACAATGGAGCGTCCCAGTGTCAATTCATCTGTGTATTCTAAATCGTTGCCGATGGAGATTCCTTTAGCAATGGTGCTGACGATTAGATTTTCTTTATTTTTTAATTTTTTGAATATATAGTAACCGGTGGTATCTCCCTCAATGGTTGCACTAAGCGCAAATATTATTTCCCTTGTTTGTCCTTGTTCTATTCGTTCGACAAGTGTCGATATGTGTAAATCTGCCGGACCTATTCCATCCATTGGGGAAATGATACCTCCGAGTACGTGGTAAAGTCCATTGTATTGAGAGGTGGCTTCAATGGAAAGTATATCTTTGATATTTTCAACAATACAGATGATTCCGGCATCTCTTTTGTGATCTGTACATATATCGCAAAGATCACCGTCTGAAATATTATGACATTGACGACATTCGTGTATATTTTTTTTAAGTTCATCAATGCTTTGTATAAAAACATTGACTTCACGCTCAGTCTTTTTCAGTAGGTGTAATACGAATTTCAAAGCTGTTTTTCTTCCAACTCCGGGGAGAGAAGCAAATTGATCAACAGCTTTATCTAATAGCTTGGAAGATGTATTTTGCATAATCGTATTGGATATATAAGTCTTCCCGCTTGCTCAGCGTTTTGTTTGATTTTAGACATCAGGTGTATTCATTTCTTCTTTAAAATGAATATCTTTCAGCATCATTTGTATATCGCTTTTACCCATAAATTCATTTTCTTGCAAGGTATAGCAAATATTAAAATCTTCTCCTGTATTTACTTTTTCATAAAGAGTTCCCATACTAAATCCTATACCACTACGATCATTACACGCTCGAGTGTCGTCTACGACTACTAATTTCAGATGTTCGTTGTTGCGTCCCACTCTTTTCGTTCCGATAAAATTAACAACGTGATCAGTTACAAAGACGGGAATCATATTGTTAGGACCGAATGGAGCGAATTTTTGTAGCATATGATATAATTCGGGTGTAATGTCTGTTAGTTTGAGCTTTGCATCAATATTTATTTGTGGAGTCAGCATTCCTTCTCCAATAGTTTCACGAACAATTTGTTCGAATTTCTTTTTGAAAGGTTCAATGTTTTCGAGTTTCATTGTTAGCCCCGCCGCATATTTATGCCCACCATAGTTTTCCAGAAATTCACTGCATTGAGATATAGCATAGTATAGATCAAATCCTTCAACTGATCGAGCAGAGCCGGTCGCTAAACCGTGAGATTCTGTCAAAACGATCGTTGGACGATAAAATGATTCTGTCAGGCGTGAAGCTACAATTCCGATAACACCTTTGTGCCAACCCGGATTAAATAATACGGTCGTTTTTTTGGACGGTTCTATCGCGGATTGCATAATGTGTTTAATGGCTTCTTCTGTGATATCGTGATCTAATTTTTTTCGTTGATCATTAAAATTATTGATATCTAAAGCGATGCCATCGGCTGATATTTTCTCATCAGCAGTAAGTAATTCTACTGATTTTCGTCCTGATTCAACTCGTCCTGCTGCATTGATTCGTGGTCCGATCCTAAAAACGATGTCGTTAATGGTGATTTCTTTATCAATGCCTGCGACTTTGATGATTGTTTTTAGACCCAGACTTGGATTTTGATTTAATTCTTTCAGTCCGTAATAAGATAATATTCTGTTTTCGCCTGTAATCGGTACGATATCACTGGCAATGCTGACACAAAGAAGATCGAGTAATTTATATAACTCAGACATAGATTGATTGTGTCTTTCGCTATGAGCTTGTACTAATTTGAAACTAACACCGCAACCACTGAGCCATTTATAGGGATAGGGGCAATCTTGCCGCTGTGGGTCAAGTACTGCCACTGCTTCCGGAAGAGATTCTCCGGGTGTGTGGTGGTCGCAAATAATTACATCGATTTTTTTAGAATTGGCATATTTTATTTTTTCGACAGCTTTAATGCCGCAATCTGTGATGAGCATTAATGAAAAGCCATTTTCTACGGCATAATCTATACCTTTAGTAGAAACTCCATAACCTTCGGTATATCGATCTGGAATATAATAATCCAAATTGTTCCGATTGCAATGATGGCTTAGGTATTTATATAGCAAAGCGACAGCGGTTGTGCCATCTACATCATAATCTCCATATATTAAGATCTTTTCATCACGTGCTATGGCTGTATCAAGTCGGTCAACTGCTTTGTCCATATCTTTCATCAAAAAAGGATTATGGAGCATTTTTAAAGATGGCTTAAAAAAATCTTGTGCACTTTCAGCATTGGTGATTCCACGTTGTAGCAAAAGATTTGCTATAACTGGCTGACAATTGAGTTTTTTTGAAAGTTCTTGTATTTTAGTTTCCTCTGGAGGAGTGTTGAAGACCCATCTTTTTTTCATTATACATTTTTCGAATTCATTTGCAAAGTAGCAGAAATTCCTTGTTATTTCAAAGAGTAATGGAGATTAATTTTATATGATGCAATAGCAATTTTGTAATTATAAAATTAATTGGCTCTGTTTCAAAAAATTGCAGAATAATCTTCATAATAGATATTTGAAATTTGAAAATAACCTGAGAGGTAAAGATCCGTCAGTGGCTTCTAATATCTGCGGTGTGGTTATTTTATTTCGCTTTTTTGTTTTTACTTGCAGAAAATAGTAACTTTGCGAACTCTACAGGAATAATAACATCTAATAGATTGATATTAAATAATTAAAGTATATAAAATGAGCTTTACGGAATTAAGTGAACAGGAAATCATCCGGAGAAATTCATTAAGTGAATTGGAAAGATTGGGAATAGAAGCCTATCCGGCTGCTGAATTTAAAGTAGATGCCCACGCTGACGATATTAAAGAGCAATTTAATGAGGCAGCAGAGCCTCGTAATGTAGTGGTTGCCGGACGGATGATGAGCCGAAGAATTATGGGTAAAGCTTCGTTTTTTGAAATGCAGGATGCAACAGGACGTATTCAAGTCTATGTTAGTCGGGATGATATATCCACAGATGAGGCTTCGACTGCTTATAATACGTTGTTTAAAAGATTAATGGATATTGGCGATATTGTAGGTGTGAAAGGTTTTGTCTTCCGTACGCAAACCGGTGAGATTTCAGTGCATGCGAAGGAATTAGTGATGTTGTCGAAATCCTTACGTCCTTTGCCGGTTGTGAAAGAAAAAGACGGGAAAATATTTGATGCTTTCACAGATCCTGAACAGCGTTATCGTCAACGTTATTTGGATTTGATTGTGAATCCGCAGGTAAAGGATGTTTTTATAAAGCGTACAAAAATAATTAATGCTATTCGGAATTTCTTTAATTCTAAAGGTTATTTAGAAGTTGAAACTCCTGTATTGCAGGCAATCCCCGGAGGAGCTTCTGCCCGTCCGTTTATTACACATCACAATGCTTTAGATATGCCTTTATATTTGCGTATTGCAAATGAGTTATATCTGAAACGATTAATTGTTGGTGGATTTGAAGGTGTTTATGAATTTTCTCGAAATTTTCGGAATGAGGGTATGGATCGTACTCATAATCCGGAATTCACCTGTATGGAAATATATGTTGCCTATAAAGATTATCTGTGGATGATGAATTTTACGGAAGAGATGATAGAAACGGCAGCTTTAGCGATTAATAATTCTACAAAAGCCGTAATAGGTGAAAATGAGATTGATTTTAAACGTCCTTTTAATAGGGTACGTATGGCTGATGCTATTTTGAAATATACAGGCTATGATATTGAGAAACTGTCGGAAGAAGGGTTGTATGAGGCTTGTGTGAAAATGGAAATTCCGGTAGATAAAACGATGGGAAAGGGGAAGTTGATTGATGAAATTTTTGGAGAAAAATGTGAAGGGCATTATATACAACCGACTTTTATTTATGATTATCCGAAAGAAATGTCGCCTTTGACTAAAAAACATCGGAAAAATCCTGAATTAACAGAACGATTTGAATTATTTGTCAATGGTAAGGAGGTGGCTAATGCTTATTCGGAATTAAATGATCCGATTGATCAATTGGAGCGTTTCCAAGATCAATTGAAATTGCAGGAAAGAGGGGATGATGAGGCGATGTATATTGACTATGATTTTGTGCGGGCATTGGAATATGGTATGCCTCCAACATCCGGGATGGGGATAGGAATAGATCGTCTTTGTATGTTTCTGACGAATAGTCCTTCTATTCAGGATGTGTTATTTTTTCCGCAAATGAAGCCGGAAAAGAAAATTGTTGTTGATGGAGATGATAAATTTGAGGAGATGGGAATTCCGAAGGAATGGATCGTAGTGGTAAAGAAAGCCGGTTATATAACGATCGATTTACTGAAAGCAGTTGAAAATCCCAATAAATTACATCAGGAGCTTTGTGGAATCAATAAGAAAGAGAAATGCGGATTAGCAGGTTTGACACCCGATGATGTGAAAAAATGGTTGTGTTAGAATAACAGTGTACTTAATTTTGTAATGCGGCAAAGCCGTTTATATCTTTATATAATGGAAATATCAGAGAATCCGAGGATCGCCATAGTTGGTGGAGGTAGTTGGGCGACAGCAATTGCTAAAATTTTAACGGAAACCAATGATCATATCAATTGGTTTATGCGTAATATAGAAACGATCAATGCGTTCAAAGAATTGAATCATAATCCTCGTTATTTATGTGCGGTGGATTTTGATTTATCGAAGATTACTTTTACGGATAATCTGGATCAATTGATTTCGCATTCAGATATTATTATTTTTGCAATTCCGAGTGCTTTTTTGAAGACGGTAATGACGAAAGCAACGTGTTCATTGAAAGATAAAATTGTCGTATCGGCTATCAAAGGATTGATTCCTGAAGATAATCTGATTATCGGTGAATTTTTTAATCAACAATATAGTGTGCCATTAGAGCAAATTGTTGTGATATCCGGTCCTTGTCACGCTGAGGAAATTGCTTTAGAGCGTTTGTCGTATTTGACTTTTTCCAGTGCGGATACGCGAATGGCACGTACTGTTTCTCAATTGTTCAATTGTCATTATGTGAAGACTTCGATTTCGGATGATATTTATGGAACAGAGTATGCAGCCGTGATGAAAAACATCTTTGCTATTGCAGCCGGAATTTGTCACGGACTGAGATATGGGGATAATTTCCAAGCGGTATTGATATCTAATGCAATACAGGAAATTGAGCGTTTTGTTGCTGCGGTTCATCCGATAGAAAGAGATATTAAGAGTTCAGCTTATTTAGGGGATTTATTGGTAACGGCTTATTCCCAATTTAGTCGCAATCGCACATTTGGAGCGATGATTGGAAAAGGATATTCTGTCAAATCGGCTCAGATGGAAATGTTGATGATTGCAGAAGGATACTTTGCCGTAAAAGGTATTAAAGAAATTAATGAACAGTATAATGTACATATGCCTATTACAAATGCTGTTTACAATATTTTATATGACCGGATTAGCCCTGTTTTGGAAATTAGATTATTGACAGAAGAACTCAGATAGATTTTCAGTAATCGGCAATTAATAATAAATGAATAACGCAGACAAAGTATTTATTTTATGCTAAAAGAAAGAGTCGTAGGCTGTATTCAAAAAGTATTACCGGTGGCATTCAAAACCTCTTTATGGTTTTTGAAGATTATGCTTCCGGTTTCTTTTTGTGTGATGTTGCTTTCCTATTTTAATATATTGCCTTATTTATCTTCATTGGCTGCACCATTATTTACCTTATTGGGATTACCGGGAGATGCTGCTTTGGTATTTGTGACGAGTATTTTTACCAATATTTATACGGTAATCGCCTTGATGTCGAATTTGGATTTTTCGATTAGAGAGGGGATAATATTGGCAACAATGTGTCTGATCTCTCATAATTACTTAGTAGAAACATTGGTTCAGAAAAAGACAGGATCATCGGCTATTGGTATGGTGTTGTTGCGTTTTTCGTGTAGTTTTGTCGCTGCAATCGTTTTGAATGTTGTTTTACCTGAAATGTCATCAGGAATGATATATCAGCCTGCTGTTGTACTTGGTTTATCAGATACTTTATTGAATTGGTTGCAAAACAGTTTGATCCTATCTTTAAAAATAATTTGTATCATTTCATTGCTAATGATTGTGCAACGCCTGCTTGAAGAATTTGGAATACTGAAATGGTTGTCTACGATATTGGGACCTTTGGTAGAAACTTTTGGATTGCCAAAGCAGGTTGCTTTTTTATGGTTGGTGGGTAATACCTTGGGGCTTGCTTATGGTTCGGCAGTATTGATGGATTATGCACGTCAGGGGAAACTGACAAGGAGGGAGTCTGATTTATTGAATTATCATTTAGCTATATCTCACTCACAGCTTGAAGATCCTTTATTATTTGCTGTGTTGGGTTTGCCGATGCTTTGGTTGATTATTCCTCGTTTAATTTTAGCCATAGTAGTTGTTTGGCTGAAAAGATTTGGAGAAATTGTTTACAGAAATATGAATCAGTATATGGAGCGTAGGACTCTGGAATCAAAATATTAATTTGAATTATATGTTTTCTTTTATTGAAGTTACCGACAAACACCTTGAGCAAGCTTTTTTGCAGTTACCTGTTAAGTTATATCAAGGAAATAAATATTGGGTTCGTCCGCTTGATCACGATATTCAAAATGTGTTCAATAAAGAGAAGAATCCTTGTTTTCAGAATGGAGAGTGCATCCGCTGGATGTTGTGGGATGATGAAAAAAAAGAATATATCGGACGAGTTGCTGCTTTTGTAAATACAAAGACTTGCCGGTTAGACAAGTATTCGGTTGGGCAAATGGGCTTTTTTGAATGTATTGATAATCAGGAAGCAGCTTTTATGTTATTTGATAAATGTGGAGAATGGCTAAAAGAGCGGGGGATGGAGTCAATGGAAGGACCTGTTAATTTTGGTGAACGAATTGAATGGTGGGGACTACTTGTTGATGGCTTTGATCAATGTCCCAATTATGCAATGCCTTATACCCAACCTTATTATGTAAAGTTTTTTGAGAATTATGGATTTAAAGATTTCTTTAAGCAATACACCTTTCGTTCTCGTTTGGCGGTGGAAAGTTTATCAAAGGTTGTTGTATGGAAGGCTGAGCGATTGCTGCGTGATTCGGACTATACGGTACATACCTACGGAGATATTGGTAAACAACGGTCGATAGATGCTTTGCTGGAGGTGTATAATAAAGCTTGGAATTTGGAAGTTCACGGTGTTGATGGTATTACGCGTAAACAAGTGGAGGTGATTTATAAGAATTTACAGCCCATTATAGATAAAGATTTGATTTATTTTGCTTACTATAAGAACCAACCTATCGGATTTTTTCTGATGTTTCCGGAAATTAATCAAGCAGTGAAGCATATCAATGGAAAGATGAATTTATTGGGAATACTGAAATTTATGTATTACCGACATATAAAGAAAATAGATGTGGCATTGGGACAGTTGTTTGGCGTTGTGCCTGAATTTCAAGGTAGAGGAGTTGAAGCAGCCTTAATTAAATCTTTCTGTGAGCGAGTTGTTGAAGGAAATAGGGAATACAAATATATGGAGATGAATTGGGTAGGCGATTTTAATCCGGCGATGGTTCATTTGATGACCTATTTGGGTACGACTGCTTGTAAAACCCATATTACTTACCGAAAATTATTTCGGGATGATATTGAATTTGTCCGTTCGGTAGATAAAATGAAATCATAAAAAAATCGGAGTTTTAACTCCGATTTTTTTATGATTAATTTCCGTGTTTGGAATGTAATTTCAATCGCATTAACCGTAGATCTTCTTCTGCGTAATCGCCATCAAATTCATCGAATGCTTCAGTAATATTATCAGATGGTGCATCCATAAAATAATCCATAATTTCTTGTTGTTGTTCTTCATCCAAAATTTTGTTGATATAATAATCCGTATTCAACTTTGTTCCGGAAAACACGATGGCTTCCATTTCTTTGATTAATTCATCAAATGAGAGAACCAAGGAGGAGGCAATATCTTCAAGATCAATTTGTCGATCAATATTCTGAATAATGTATACTTTAAATTTAGATTTGTTGGCAACAGTTTTTACCACCATATCCTGAGCTCGTTCGATCTCATTATCTTCAACATATTGTTTGATTACTTCTGCAAATTCTTTACCATATTTTTGTGCTTTTCCAGTGCCCACTCCTTGTATATTTGCCAATTCTTCGAGTGTGATCGGATAATTGGTACACATATCTTCTAAGGATGGATCTTGAAAAATGACATAAGGAGGTAAATTGTTGGTCTTTGCTATCTTTTTACGTAAATCTTTTAGAATAGCAAATAAAGTACTATCTAAGGCAGAAACTCCACCTTTTTCTTGAATTTTTTCCTCTTCTTCTTCGTTTTCTTCAAAATTATGATCTTCCATCAGCATAAAACTTTTAGGTTCTTCCAAAAATTTTTGGCCTTCTTCCGTCAATTTTATTACTCCATATTGTTCAATATCTTTTTCAATAAAAGAATTGACGAGTGCTCGTCGATAAACCATTGTCCAAAAATGCTGACTTTTTTCGGAGCCTGCACCAAATAATTCTAATTTATCGTGTTTGTACGCTTTTATTGCCGTATCTGCTTCACCTGTCAAAATATTGACTAAGTGTTCGATTTTAAATTTCTCTTTGACATCACAAACTAATGAAAGTGCATCTAATATGTAATCCATCCCTTCAAATTCTTTTTTTGGATACAAACAATTGTCACAGCATCCACAATTATCTTCATCGTAATTTTCACCGAAATAATGTAACAGAACTTTTCTACGACAGAGTGATGTTTCTGCGTAAGCAACGGTTTCCATCAATAACTGCTTCCCGATCTCTTGTTCGGCGATCGGTTTGCCTTGCATAAATTTCTCGAGTTTTTGAATATCTTTATAACTGTAATAAGTTAGGCAGATACCTTCTCCACCGTCTCTTCCTGCCCGTCCTGTTTCCTGATAATAGCCTTCAAGACTTTTGGGTATGTCGTAATGTATAACAAAGCGTACGTCCGGTTTGTCGATTCCCATACCAAAAGCAATTGTTGCAACAATAATGTCAACCTCTTCCATTAGGAATTTATCTTGATTGCCACTTCGGGTAGTTGCATCCATCCCGGCGTGATACGCGGCAGCTTTAATGCCATTGATCGTTAATATTTCAGCTAATTCTTCTACTTTTTTACGGCTTAAACAATAGATGATACCGGATTTCCCCTCCTGATTTTTGATAAATTTAATGATATCTTTGGTGACATCGCCTTGTTTGGGGCGTACTTCATAATAGAGGTTGGGGCGATTGAAAGAAGATTTAAATACTAAAGCATCCATCATATCGAGATTCTTTTGGATGTCATTTTGCACTTTAGGGGTAGCGGTAGCCGTTAAAGCTATGATGGGAGCTTCCCCGATTTCTTCCACAATAGGACGTATTTTCCGATATTCCGTACGGAAATCGTGTCCCCATTCAGAGATGCAGTGAGCTTCGTCTACGGCAAAGAAAGAAATCTTGATCTTTTTTAAAAATTCAACATTACTTTCTTTCGTTAATGATTCCGGAGCGACGTAAAGCATTTTGGTTTTTCCACTCAAAATATCTTCTTTTACACTCAGTATTTCATTTTTGCTCAGTGAAGAATTTAAAAAATGCGCTATCCCT
Source organism: Odoribacter sp. (assembly GCA_036657595.1). GTDB lineage: Bacteria > Bacteroidota > Bacteroidia > Bacteroidales > Marinifilaceae > Odoribacter. Next base: position 17,184 of record JAVXFZ010000042.1, read on the forward strand.
TCGGCTTCTGAAAATGAACGCATTGCATCTACCTGATTTTTCATCAGGGCAATTAAAGGAGAAATAATAATCGCCGTACCCTCCAGAATTAATGCTGGTAATTGATAACACAACGACTTCCCGCCCCCTGTGGGCATTAATACAAATGTATTATTTCCTGCCAGCACGTTTTTGATAATAGCTTCTTGATTACCTTTAAAGTGATCAAAGCCAAAATACTCTTTTAATTTTGCATGTAAATCAATCTGCAATCCCATTGTATTAATTAAAAAATTTTTGCACACCTATTTCGAAGGAGTTGCAAATTTATAACTTAATTTGTATGAACAAGCAAAATGGCATAATAATGTTATGACCACTTGGACAAATAAACGATAAAAATGGTATTTTTGCCATTAGTAAAGTTATAGTAAAAAAAGTTTGTAACAATAATTTTTCTATATTTTTTTGGCATAAATATTGTCTATAAATATAGGGATTTTTTTAAAGCATTAATTGAAATGATTGACATAAAAAAAATTGCCAAAAAAGTAATTGCGGATGAAGCAATGGCAATACAAAATTTGGCGAATTATATTGATGATGATTTTGAGAAAGTGGTAAATCTGATATATAAAACGAAGGGTAGGGTAATCATCACAGGTATAGGAAAAAGTGCTATCATTGCGCAAAAAATTGTTGCAACTCTTAATTCTACGGGTACTCCTGCTGTTTTTATGCACGCGGCTGATGCTATTCACGGTGATTTGGGGATGATTTGTCACGATGATGTTGTTATTTGTATTTCTAAGAGCGGAAATACACCTGAAATAAAAGTTTTGGTACCATTGATTAAAAATATCGGTAACGAGCAAATAGTCGCTATGGTTTCAAATACGGATTCTTTTTTGGCTCAAAATGCTACTTATATTTTGAAGGCACAAGTAGAAAAAGAAGCTTGCCCTAATAATCTTGCACCCACCAATTCAACGACAGCGCAATTAGTTATGGGAGATGCTTTGGCGATCTGTCTAATTCAATGTCGTAATTTTTCCAGTCGTGATTTTGCAAAATATCATCCGGGTGGTTCTTTGGGAAAACGCTTGTATACCCGTGTATCGGATGTATTTGATCGTGAAAATACCCCTTATGTCACATTAGAGGATGGAATACGTAAAGTCATATTAGAAATGTCGGGGGGGCGATTGGGAGCTGTTGCGGTTACTGATGCGGCACATTTATTGTTAGGTATTATTACTGACGGTGATTTAAGGCGAATGCTTGAAAAATACGATGATGTGGATAATTTAAAAGCGAAGGATATTATGTCAAGTTCACCCAAAACCATATCAGAAGATGAGTTAGCTTATAATGCTTTCCAAAAGATGGAGAAGAATTGTATCACACAATTGATAGTGATTGCTGAGGGCAATATATATAAAGGAATGGTACATATACACGACATCCTGCGGGAAGGTGTTGTTTAATTTTTATTATAATACAACAAGGTGGACTTGAATTGTGATTTTTGATAGGAGGGGAGATGCAGTAAGCAATTGTCTATGAAAAAAAATATAGTTTTAGTCATTCTGTTCATTTTATTAGCTCATCTGGTAGATGCGCAAAGTACAAGAGTCAGGGGGAAAGTCACCGATGCTAAGACCGGCGAAATATTACCGTTGGTAAACGTCTTCTTTACCGGTACTACAACTGGAATGACAACAGATTTTGAAGGAACATATTATCTGGAAACCCGGGATGATGTAAACGAATTGCAAGCTTCATTTGTCGGATACATCACGAAAAGTGTTAAAATCAACAAAGGGGCTTTCACCACTGTTAATTTTCAATTAGAGCCGCAGACGTTTGATTTGGATGAGGTAAAAGTTACTTTGGGTGAAAACCCGGCACACGCGATCCTAAAGAACGTAAGTAAAAATAAATATAAAAATAGTCCTGCCCACTTTCCCGAATATTCTTGTAAAACCTACACAAAGATGCAATTAGACCTGACCAATATTAAGCCAGGTTTTAAAAATAAAAAATTACAGAAAAATTTTGGTTTTATTTTTGAAAATATGGACACCTCTATTATTACCGGGAAGGCTTACTTGCCGGTAATGATATCAGAAGCCTCTGCCGATTATTATTACCGTCGTTCTCCTGCTTTATCCAGAGAGGTAGTAAAGGCAAGCCGTATTTCCGGTATCGAGGAAGACTATTCTTTGGCGCAATTTACAGGTCATTTGCACGTGAATGTCAATCTGTATGAAAACTACATGGATATTTTTGAAGTAAGATTTGCGAGTCCACTATCCGATCACGGATTACTTTTTTATAAATATTATTTGGTTGATAGTTTGCAGATACACGGACGTAAGACTTATAAAATCCGTTTCCATCCCAAATCTTTCTCAACGCCGGTATTGGATGGTGAAGTCAACATTGATTCTATGACTTGGGCATTGGAATCTGCTCACGTCAAAATGATGAAAGGTTTGAATATCAATTGGATTCGTCACCTTGTGATAGACAATCAGAATCAGTTAATGAACGACTCCATCTGGTTCCCGAAACAAGACAAGATATTTGCGGATTTTTCGCTCGTTATGTCTGATTCTGCTAAGATGGTCTCTTTTTTAGGACATCGGCAGATTGACTATTCTGATATACAATTGAAAATGGAAATACCTCCGGAAGTATTAAAAATGGACAACAATGTGATTATCAAAAATGATGTATTGAAAAATGATGATCATTATTGGGACACCATCCGACCTTATATCTTAAGCGAAAAGGAAAAACAAATTTACGGAATGGTTGATTCTGTTAAAAATGTTCCTTTGTACCAGAATATATATGATGTCATTACGATGGTACTTGGTGGATATTACAATGCAAACAAGATAGAAATAGGACCTTATTTCAAATTATTAAGCTTCAATAAACAAGAAGGTTGTCGTTTTCAATTCGGGGGACGGACAACAGCTGATTTTAGTAAGAAAATCCGATTATATGGCTATACCGCTTATGGGACAACAGATGAAAGGTGGAAGGGAGGCGGTGGATTTGATTATTCGTTCAATGATTTACCGACTTCTCTGCTATCAGTTTCATTCAAACACGATGTTGTCCAATTGGGAGCGGGAATTAATGCTTTTACGGAAGGAAATATCCTGAGTTCCATATTTTCACGTGGAGACAACGATCGCTTGAGTATGGTTAATCAATTGGATATGAACTTTGAAAAAGAATGGCGACAAGGATTTTCAAATACCCTTGGCGTGCAGATGCGCAATATCTATTCTTGTTCGTTTGTTCCCTTCCTTCAGCCCGACGGTCAGATAATGCCTTCTATTCAATCTACTTTATTGCGATTAAATACCCGTATCTCTAAAAATGAGATTATGGTTCGTAAATCCTTTGATAAATATTCTTTGGGATCTGATTATCCGGTTATTGGAATTGATTTATCTATGGGTATAAAAGGAATTTTTGAAAACGATTACGAATTTTATCGAATTGTGGGCTCCATTAATTACGACTTTCCTATTTCGCCCATTGGAAAGTCGGAGATGGTCTTGACAGGAGGAAAAATATTGGGAAAAGTACCTTATCCTTTATTAAAATTGCACGAGGGAAATGCTACTTACTTTTATGACACCTATGCATTTTCCTGTATGAATTATTATGAATTTGCCTCAGATACTTGGTTCGCATTTTTCTATGAACACCACTTCAAAGGTTTCTTTTTAGGTAAAATTCCGCTGATGAAAAAATTAAAATGGAGAGAAGTTTTTGTTTTTAAAGGTTTGATAGGAACTTTATCGGATAAAAATAACGGAAATTTACCCAATACCGATGCGATATTGCTTTTCCCGGCGGGTATGACCTCTGTGTCTAAACCTTATTTTGAAACCGGTGTCGGAATTGAAAATATATTCCGATTATTCAGAGTTGATGCTATTTGGCGATTGACACATCGGGAAAGTCATCCCGGACAAGAAGTACAAAATTTCGCCATCAACGTATCAGTATTCTTGAACTTTTAAATTTCAAATTTGAATCTGAAAGCGTTTGCGTGTTTACTGAAAGGAGCCGATGTATTTTAAGAACAAATTTTTATCTTTGTGACAATAAAAAGGTAAACTATGATATTAAGAGCAGAACATTTGATAAAAAAATACAAGAATCGTACAGTGGTAAAGGAGGTTTCGGTACAGGTAGAGCAAGGAGAGATCGTGGGCTTGCTTGGACCGAATGGTGCAGGCAAGACGACATCTTTTTATATGATTGTAGGATTGATTACTCCCAATGGCGGACGGATATTTTTGGATGATCAGGAAATCACCAAAGAACCGGTATTTAAGCGAGCTCAATTAGGTGTCGGTTATTTAGCTCAGGAAGCCTCCGTCTTCAGGAGATTGAGTGTGGAGGATAATATTTTGGCTGTTTTAGAAATGACCACGATGACCAAGGAGGAACAAAAAGAACGTTTGGAAGAAATGCTGAACGAATTTGGTTTACAGCATATCCGAAAAAGCTTGGGTATTCAATTATCCGGTGGTGAACGTCGGCGTACAGAAATCGCCAGAGCACTTTCTATTCGTCCAAAATTTATTCTATTGGATGAACCATTTGCCGGTGTTGATCCCATTGCAGTCGAAGATATTCAGGCTATTGTGAAAAAATTAAAAGATAAAAACATAGGTATATTGATTACAGACCATAACGTACAGGAAACCCTTTCCATCACTGATCGTGCTTATCTGCTGTACGATGGAAAAATATTAATGTCAGGAACTGCCGAACATTTGGCGGCTGATCCGGAGGTACGTCGAGTGTATTTGGGTAAAAACTTTGAACTGAGGCAAAAGAAATAAATACCTGTGTTCAATAAACATTTTTAAATTGATTGACAGGTTTATACCTTTATTGTCACCTTAAAATGATTAACAGACAAAAATAAAATACAATTGTGATTATTTTATAACACTGATATGATGAAAAACTTGTTATTTTTTTTGATCCTATTGATCTATTCAAACTGCTTTGGAAAAGGAGAAGGTGGATTAGGTGTTTTTGAAGGTTCTCCTCGCATCAATCCTCCTTATATCGTAGCTAATTACCCTGCTACTGAATTTATATTTGCTGTCCCCACATCGGGTGAAAGACCGATAAAATGGAGTGCAGAGGACTTGCCTGACGGTTTATCTTTGAATGCTGAAACCGGTATTATTCGTGGCATTGTGAAACAGGCAGGCGATTACAAAGTGACCATTACGGCTAAAAATAATAAAGGTAAAAAAAAGAGCATTCTAAATATAAAAATTGGCGAAGAATTGGCTCTCACTCCGCCGATGGGTTGGAACAGCTGGAACACCTTCGGACGTAAACTGTCTGAAGCACTGGTAATAGAAACGGCCGAAGCGATGATTGCCAACGGTATGCGGGATCTGGGATATAGCTACATCAATATTGATGATTTGTGGCAATTGGCTGATCGGGATTCAAGTGGACATATAGTGATTGATTCAACAAAATTTCCTCGTGGAATTAAATATGTGGCAGATTATCTTCACGATCGTGGATTTAAAATAGGCATTTATTCCGATGCTTCCCGTTACACCTGTGCCGGAGTGTGCGGTAGTTACGGATTTGAAGAAATAGATGCACAGGATTTCGCAGCGTGGGGAATTGATTTATTGAAGTATGATTATTGTGGAGCACCTGAACAGAGAGATACTGCCATCGTACGTTATCGAAAAATGGGAAAAGCATTGCGGGCGACCCAGCGTTCCATTATATATAGTGTCTGCGAATGGGGGAGAAGAGAACCGTGGACTTGGGCGAAAGAGGTCGGAGGACATTATTGGCGGACAACGGAAGACATTCGCGACACGTGGAGCATTGCGAGTTATAAGAGTGGCATCCTCCCGATCGTTGATCTTAATAAAAAATTGGCGGATTATGCCGGACCGGGAGCTTGGAACGATCCGGATATGCTTGTTGTCGGTATATTTGGGAAAAGCCATAGCATCAATCCCGATACACGTCGCTACGGCTGTACGTTAGATGAATACCGTGCGCACATGAGCTTATGGTGTATGATGGCATCTCCTTTACTATCCGGCAATGATGTTAGAAATATGGCTGATTCTGTGAAAGAAATACTTTTAAATCCGGAGATAATAGCCATCAATCAAGATCTATTGGGAAAACAGGCAAAATCAGTAATGTTGAAAGACGAATGCGAAATTTTTGTAAAGCCCTTAGTTGACGGAACGGCTATCACCGTACTGAACAGAGGGAAAAAAACAAAAAATATACAGATAAATCTCTCTGAATTGGGGATGGATAAGGTATCTTCTTTGCGGAACGTTTGGACACACCAATCCTTAAAAAAGACAAATGAACTGTCCTTAACGATAGCTCCTCATTCGGCAGAAGTTTTCGTTGTCAAATAAATGATCTCCTAAAAAAAATTGAAAGTCTGTAAAATACATCAACTTAATCATTCTATTGACTGCTTCATTTTCCAC
>JAVXFZ010000043.1:0-21453 GCA_036657595.1 Odoribacter sp.
GTTATCACCCGGACTTTTTTTAAGAAGTGCTAACCACTCTCTCCTACTCTAAATTTATGAAAAAAACGATCAATTCAACATTTTCAATAACTCTCCAGCTTGAAGTTTCATCAATGGGCTATTCGACTGCGATGCCAAATTATTAGCAATATTTGCATATCTCTTAGCAACATCATTGAAACCACATTTTCTAGAAATCTTCACATAATTGCAGATAGCATCAAAATCAATCTTAGACTCTACTGTCTTTCCTGCCCATAATTGAATCACTTTCAAACGTGAAACATCATTCATAATCTCCAAAGCTCCAGCAGTGATCTCTTTAATCATTTGTCTGTTTTCTGGAAAATAACGAAATAATTTCCGTGCTTTATAAAAATAATCTTCTGCATTTTTAGTTGCTCTCAATTCCCGGATATTAAAATAATCAGAAACAACATCATAATGCTCATAACCGATTTCTTTCACCCGTTTCAACTGAAGATCATAATTAGCCTTATCTTGCTCATAAAACTGTTCCAAATAACTAACTAATACATTGTCCAACTTCTGATAAACATCATCTTTTGAAAAAGATTGGATAAACTTTGCTTGATTTTCAAAAACATACTTTAATTGTGGAGCGTGAATATCATTCACATAATCCCGCACAATCATCCAATTATACTCTTTTGAATAATCAGCCTCGTTCTGTGTTTTAAAATAACGATCCAATACATCCTGCCCCGATTTACCCTGCTTATTCAATTCCTTCAATAATTGTATGGTCGTTTGAGGGTTTGCCGGATTCTGCTCAAATACCTTAACCAGATTATCCAAACCCACTGTTGTCTTTTCAATCGAAAAGCCACTCCAGGTACTCCATAAAATCACCCCTACTGTTAATAAAATACTACTCTTCATATCAACCTTCAATTTTACTTTAATTTTTATACTCATAAAACACCTAAAAGAGCTAAAAGGGTGATATAAAAAGTGATTTTAACTACCAATTTAACAGTATTTACAGATATATCGAATATATTGCAAATTTATTCACTCATATCGTGTAAATATGCAATTGAAATCGTTTACATTTTAACAATGAGCAGAAATACTTCTTAAAATTAAGTAATTTAGGCATTCCATTTTAACAAATAGCTGTTTCAGCGTTTAAAAATCAACAAAAAGAAGCGATTCTCTCACAAAACATTCAATTTTGTGAAAAGAATCGCCTATAAATATGCAAAACAAGCATTGTTTTTGAATATTCTTCTTCTCACTCAATAAATAAATCCTTCAAATTCAATCGTTCCTCAAATTGAGATTCTGTAAAAGTGATGCGCAAAGCTTTCACAGGAACAGTGCAAGGTATTTCACTATCACCGTTCATATCAAATACCCCCGATTTTATAAAACGCTTGCCATCCATTGAAAGCTCAACAAGTCCGTGTGAAATGATATAACGTGTTGTCTGATACATACCGCTCTTCACCGTTATTTTACGACAATTCAAAGGCTCCTTGAATTCAAACAACACATAATCTCCATCAACCACCCTTCGGTCACTCCTAAAACAAGTCTTGTCATTTCCATCTGTCAATAATTCAGGCTGACATCCTGAAGCAGCGGAAATATTTGTAGAAACGCTCATCGCGGGGACTTGTGATTTCTCTACTCCTACAGAAATACTTCCCCAATTGGGAGTAAAGAATGTCCTAAACCGGTAACGTTCTGGAGTAGCTGTTGAAATAGCATTTGTGTACAAAGAAGAAAAACAAGTCGGTTCCGATCCATCGGAGGTATAACGCACCACCGCATTTTCATAAGGCAATACAGCAGACAAAACCTCCGTATGATACTTCACTTCCGGGAAAGGCACTCTAAAGCGGATACCAGATTCATACAAACGCATATAATGACTTTTCTCTAAACGATGCCGAAAATCACCCCATTCACGTTGCTCTTGAGGCGTCCACGCCACTTCCGCCAATGCACATAAACGAGGAAACATCTGATATTCACAATACCAGGCGGGACGATCAAGCATTTCAGACCAAATGCCACCCTCCACTCCCATCACCAACTTTCTTTCTTCCAGTTTCAGACTATCCGGAATCAATGGATTAAAAGAATATGCTTTTTCCGTAGGCACAAGACCTGCCCACCAATGTCCACGTTCCAAAGACGTTTGTCCCATATCGAAATAACAATATTCACCGGGCATCATCACCACAGGAAATCCTCTTCGAGCTGCATCAATCCCGTGCTTTGTATCAATCCAAGAGAATATTGCCGTCCCTTTTTCCAATTCTCCACCATACATAATCTCACACCAACCGCCCATCTTTTTACCGGCAGCCTCCACTAATTTTTCTACTCGCCGGATAAAATAATTCTGTATTTCTTCCGTTTTCTGAAAACCGCTCTGCTTCTTCAACTGTGTACATCTTCGACAATTTTCCCAATAACTCATATCCACCTCATCTCCACCGATATGAATATACGGACAAGGAAACAATGCCGCCACTTCTTTTAAAATATCACCCAGCATTTCGTAATTGTGCTCATTCCCGGCACACCAAGAATTTTGAGGATTCTTATGTTTAAGTGTATCAATATAATCACAAAGAATAGAAGGATAAGCGGCCGCCACAGCGCGACTATGTCCAGGTACTTCAATCTCAGGCATAATCATTACTTGCCGCTCTGCCGCATATTTCACCACCTCTCGCACCTGATCTTGCGTATAATATCCTCCATATCGACAATATCCTGATCCAAACGACGGCAGCACTTTCTCTTTGGGTCCCCGCCATCCGCCCACCGATGTCAATTCCGGATATTTCTTAATCTCTATTCGCCAACCTTCATCATCTGTTAAATGCCAATGAAAGACATTTAGTTTATGCATCGCCAACCAATCTATACAACTCTTTATAAAATCCAACGAATAAAACTGCCGGGATACATCCAACGATAATCCCCGCCAACTAAAACGCGGATAATCCTCCATCTCCACACAAGGAACTAACCAATTCGCCTCACAGGTATTTTTTCGATAAATATCAGCGGGCAACAACTGTAACAAACTTTGTATTCCATAAAATACACCTTTCGTTGTCGCTCCCTGAATACGAATATCCTGCTCGGTCACCTCCAAACGATACGCTTCATCCGAAATCTTAGCTAATTTCCGGTCTATACTCAAATAAACAGCCTTCTGTCCCTTCCTGACTTTCTCCACAACCGACAACCGAAATCCCATCGCTGGTGACAGGTAATCAGCTAAATGATCACCATCCACTCTGGTTTCCGATGTTACAACAATCACACACTTCTCATTAAAACTAAAATTTCCATCCTGTACAATTAATTTGACTGGTCGCGGAATAATATCCACAGATGCGCTTACTGGCATTTTTGCACAGCAAATGCACACAACAAATAAAATAATAAAATTCTTTAACATACAATGAATAAATAATAATTTATGATTGATTTTCAAATTCCTTTCTCAAATACAGAAAAAAAATAAAATCCTGTTTATCCTTCAACATCTCTCGCAACTCTTTTATACCTTGCTTTAAAAGAGTTTTCACTGTATTCACAGAAACGCCCAATTCCTCTGCCGCTTCTTTATACATCTGATCTTTAAGCATCACACATTCCACTACCTGTCTGGTTTTCTCCGGTAATTTCGCCAATGCATCAGCAATCAACTCCACAACGGAATCATCCAATTTCTCCGTCTCTTCCAAAGCAATCTGAAAATGAGGCATATCTATACTTCCCAGTGATATCTTCTTCTTCTCCATCCAATTAATACAGGCATTTTTCACCACCGTAAACAAAAACGAACTAAATGCCTCCGGAACAATCTTATCAAATGCCTGTTTCGACCACAACTTCACGATCTGCTCTTGAACCAAATCCTCTGCTCCGGATAAATTATGCAAATAAGAATCCGCAAACACCACTAAGGGTTTGTAATATCTTTCAAATAAAGCCTCCATTCCCGACTGTTCTCCGGCTTTTAAAGCTTGTATAATTTCATAATCTTTTAGCATCCCCACCCATAATACTTATGTATTTACGTTACAAATATAGTGTTTTACAAAACAATTATTCACTATTGATATAATAGTTAACGATACTCCACTTACTCTTTCCGAGAGAATCTATTTGAAAAGAAAAAGAAAAGAATATTCAACATATCTTTATTCAGTGTACAGCGAAGACGACGAGTACCCTCTTTCAACAAAAATTTCACCGTATTAACGGATATATTCAATTCAGCAGCAGCCTCTTTATATTTTAATTCCCTTAACATAACACATTCCACCACCTGCTGTGTCCGTTCCGGCAGAAGGGCAATTTCCTGCATCACCCGTTCAATGCGTTCATCATCAATAGCTTTAAAAGCCTCCACAGGTAAATCTATACCTGTTAATTCCTCCCGATCACGAAGGATATCTTTCTGTGTACAGAAAGTCAGGGAGGAATTTCTGACAGCAGTAAATAAATAAGAAGTTAATGCCTCAGCCGACACTTTTTGTAAATAATTATCTTCCCACAAGCGGACGAAAAAATCCTGAACAATATCCTCTGCCTGATGATGATGATGCAATATATGAGTAGAATAAACCACCAGCTGATGATAATAATGATCGAAAAGCATACGCATACCAGCTCTTCTATCATTTTCAAAAGTTTTTATTATTTCTTCATTCAATCGACTTACCATCCAATCTCATATTTTAGAGTTCGACAAAGATAACAACAATTTAATAAATTATTGATGAATCTACTACGCTTTAAGCAAATAGGAAGCTTATATTCAAACGAAAAATGTTACTTTTGCAAAGAAATTTTCACCGAAAGAAGCGGAGAATATTTACAGAAATTAAAAATATGGTAAAGAAATTTTATATTGAAACCTATGGATGCCAAATGAACGTGGCAGATAGTGAAGTAGTAGCGGCAATTCTGACAGACAAGGGATTTGAACATACGAAAGATAAAAACGAAGCAGATGTCATCTTGGTGAATACCTGCTCCGTACGCGAAAATGCCGAACAACGAGTACGCGGACGAGTGCAAGGATTTTCTGAAATCCGAAAACGAAACCCACAATTACTAATTGGCGTAATGGGCTGTATGGCAGAGCGACTGGGAGAAAAACTATTTGAACAAGAAAAAAACGTCCATATCGTCGTAGGACCGGATGCTTATATGGATCTCCCACTATTAATCGAAAAAGCTTCACACGGAGAGAAAGCCATTAATATAGAACTGTCAACAACAGAAACCTATAAAGATATTTGTCCATCACGAATTGATGGAAGTGCTATTGCAGGTTTCGTGTCCATTATGCGAGGATGTAATAATTTCTGCACTTATTGCATTGTTCCTTATACACGGGGACGTGAACGTAGCCGTAGCCCTCACAGTATTGTCAGCGAAGTCATCGACCTGCAACGCCGCGGATACAAAGAGGTGACACTATTGGGACAAAATGTAAATTCTTATTTATACAAAGACAATACCACACAAGTAGATTTTCCAAACTTATTAGAAATGGTTGCCCGAACAGTCCCCAATATGCGTATCCGTTTTGCTACCTCCCATCCAAAAGATATGAGCGATGCAACTTTAGAAACTATTGCCCGGCAACCCAACATCTGCAAAGCAATACACTTACCGGTACAATCGGGCAGTAATTCCGTATTGAAAGATATGAATCGGAAATATACTCGCGAATGGTATATTGACCGAATTGCTGCCATTCGCCGCATCATACCGGAATGTGGCATCTCTACGGACGTATTTGTTGGATTTCACAATGAAAGCGAAGAAGATTATCGCCAAACATTAGAATTGATGCAAGAAGTAGGGTTTGATTTAGCTTATATGTTTAAATATTCGGAACGTCCCGGTACGATGGCATCAAAAAATTTACCTGACAATGTAGAAGAAGAAATCAAAAGCCGACGCCTTCAAGAATTGATTGATCGACAATCCGAGTGGTCTCTCGCCAGCAACCGTCGAGATATAGGTAAAATATTTGAAGTAATGGTAGAAGGTATATCCAAGAAAAGTGACAATGAAATGTCCGGACGTACCAGTCAAAATAAAGTAGTTGTATTTCCGGCTAAAGATATTCCTATGGGGAGCTTCATACAGGTACAAATAAAAGATTGTACATCGGCAACCCTAATCGGTGAGCAAATCAAATAAAAAGAGAACTCAGTCCAACAACTACTTTTTATGCGAAAAATATTCTTTGACATTACTTAAAATATGGGAAATTTCAGAAAATTACAAAATGAAGAATTAAACCGCCTCAGTACGGAAGATTTCAAACAAGCATCTAAACTATCAATTGTTATTGTTTTGGACAATATCCGGAGCCAAAACAACGTCGGATCAGTATTTCGTACTTCCGATGCCTTCCGAATTGAAAAAATATACCTCTGTGGCATTACTTCTACACCTGAAAATCGCGAAGTGCATAAAACGGCTCTTGGTGCGGAAGATGCCGTTGCTTGGGAATATGAAAAAGACACACAAATTGCCATCGAACAATTAAAATCACAGGGCTACCTGATTTATTCCATCGAACAAGCAGAAAATACTACTTCCTTAGAAGAGCTGCACATAGACACCAATCGGAAATATGCCTTTGTTTTTGGAAATGAAGTAAAAGGCGTTCAACAGGAAATTATCGACAGATCGGATCGTTGCATTGAAATCCCCCAATTTGGAACAAAACACTCTTTTAATATTGCCGTCACAGTAGGGATTGTCCTTTGGCAAATCACCGTACCTCTCCTCTCCCGATTAAAATAAATTCATTATCCGAACATTCGACTAAGTATAAACACCACCACACTAATACGCATTTACCTATATTATTTTCTTTAACATTTATCCTACTTTCGCCTATAATTGTAACGATTTTTTTAATAGACTACAAATTTAAAATTATGGCTGCACTGACAGATAGACTAAAACAAGATATTCACTACATTGAAAGTATGAATAGCTGTATGAACTGCGGCGTATGCACAGCTATTTGTCCATCGGCTGAATTTTATAATTATGATCCACGAATTATTGTCGACACCGTACAGCGAGAAGATGAAGATACATTGGAAACTCTGCTAAAATCTGACACCATTTGGTACTGCGGTGAATGTATGTCGTGTAAAACCCGTTGTCCTCGTTCCAACACGCCAGGCGGTATCATTATGGCATTACGCAAATTATCTCAGGAAAAAGGGTGGTTTACCGAATCAGAAAAAGGCAGACAACAATTTGCTCTTCAGAGAGTAGTGGGGGCAAATATTCTAAATGTAGGCTACTGTGTCACCCCGGATATCGTCAAACCGGAAATGCACCCCGAACAAGGACCTGTCTGGGAATGGATATATGAACACCGAGAAGATGTCTACGAACGGCTTCATTCTAAATACCACCGATCAGGTCCCGGTGCCCTGCGTAAAATCGACGATGAATCATTAAATGAACTCAGAAACATCTTCAACGTCACCGGCGGAAGTGAATTTATGAAAAACATAGAAACCCACTCCATCCGCAAAGCTGAAGAATTAGGAATGGACACTGAAAGCTATTTTTTACATACCTACACAGACAACAATGGCAGGCATACGGCAAAATAAAAAATAATTGAACCTGAATATTTGAATCGTTTTAATTTATATCCCCTTATGAATCTTGAAGGCAAACAACAAATTTGGAAAGACTATCAGAAAGAGATAGCCGACGATAAATATTATTATGCGCGCAGTTGCATCAGACAAACGTTTTTTCCGGGTTCAGAATGGGCATATTTGGATATTTTGGGAAATAAATTAGGAAAAACAGTCTTTGATGATCCTCGTCACACCACTTGTACAGGCATTGGCTACCATTCCGATATTGTGCCCATCGAAACCATTATGACGGTCGTAGCCCGCCATTTCGCTCTAATGACCGAAGCTGGATTTGAAAATATGACTCCCTCCTGTATCACCTCATTCGGTATATACACAGAAATACTAAACACCTGGGAACACCACCCCGAAATGGAAGAAAAAACTCGGGAATTTTTATGGAAAGCGACCCAAAGAGAGTTTAAAAAACCTCGCAATCTGGCACACACCTCAGATGTTATCTATAAATTCAGAAACGAAATAGCTGCTCTCAAAGCATACAGTTTGACCGATATTCACACGGGACGCCCCCTGCAAGTAGTTGACCATATCGGCTGTCATTATTCCAAAATGTTTCCCACAAAAGGGATCGGTGGTGCTGAATTTCCAGCAGTCCTTTCAGGAATGGTAACAGCTTGGGGAGGAGAATCAGTAGACTACCCGGAAAGACGCCATTGTTGCGGCTTCGGTTTCCGAAATTACTTAGTATTAGCTAACCGGGGATTCTCAGTCGCAAACTCCAAAAAGAAATTTGAGTCGATGCAACCCTACGAACCGGATTTCATCATCACCAACTGTCCCGGTTGTGCTATGTTCCTCGACAAATGGCAATACACCATCAGCGAAATGGAGGGTACAACATACGGAAAAAATGGATACGGCATACCCGTTTTAACCTATGAAGAAGCCGCCGCATTAGTTTTAGGCTATAATCCCTGGGATATCGGATTGCAAATGCACCAAGTCAGCGTAGAACCTCTATTAGATAAAATGGGTATTTCCTACGATCCTGACGCAAAATATAAAAATCTCAAAGGAGAAAATATTGGAAAACCTGCCTGTCCGAGTTTTCTGAAAATCTAAAGCGTGAAAAATGGAAAACGAAAAATATATAACAACTATTATTATTGGTGCAGGACCTGCCGGATGTGAAGCTGCCTATCGACTGGCTGAAGCAGGGGTAACAGTAGAATTAATCGAAAAAGAAGGAATGACAGGAGGAAATTTAAACAATTGGTACCAGCTATTTCCCGATCGGAAAAACGCTACGGAGCTAAATGATCTCTTGCGTCAACATCTAAATCACCCATTGATCCACCTTCATACAGGAACTGAACCGGTAAAAATAGAACGTTCTAACAATAATATATTCACCGTTCAACTCAATGATGGAGCGCAAATAAAAGGTGAAACACTACTTATAGCCACCGGTTTTCGGCTATTTGATGCCCATCGAAAAGAAGAATACGGATATGGCATTTATGAAAATGTCATCACTTCCGTAGAGCTGGAAAACTTCTTCTTCAATCATAGCATCACCAAAGCCGATGGCAGCCTTCCCCAACGTATTGGTATCATTCAATGTGTCGGATCCAGAGATGAAAAAATCTGCAATTTCCATTGCTCCAAACTTTGCTGTGTCACCGCAGTAAAACAAGCCATCG
Organism: Odoribacter sp.; assembly: GCA_036657595.1. Classification (GTDB taxonomy): domain Bacteria; phylum Bacteroidota; class Bacteroidia; order Bacteroidales; family Marinifilaceae; genus Odoribacter. The sequence goes on from JAVXFZ010000043.1 coordinate 9,362, forward strand.
AAATTCGCGAAATATTACCTGAAGCAGAAATCCTTTGCTTTTATATGGATATGCGCATGTTTGGTCCCGGTTATGAAGAAATGTATCGCGAAGCACAAGAAAAATATAACATCAAATTTATACGGGGACGCCTTTCTGAAGCCTCCGAAAACAAAGAAAAACAGTTAATCATTAAAGCTGAAGATACTCTCGTTGGAAAACCGATCCGTATGACACTCGACCTAATGGTATTAATGGTCGGTATGGAAGCATCCGATGGCAGCCGCCAAATGGCATCAATGCTTTCACTCGAAAAAGCACCAAACGGATTTATCCGTGTAGGCGATCCACATTACGGCACCAATCGGACAAACATCGACGGTATATTTATTGCCGGTTGCAGTTCCTCCCCGATGAACTTGACAGACACCCTAACAGATGCACGGTCAGCCTGTTTTGCCATTTTAGAGCATCACGCCCAAATGAAAGACAAAGAATCTTCCAACTTTTAATTTTGAGTATCTATGAATTTCTGGGGTTTCTCTATATCCGAAGCGCGAGTCATTGACTATGATAAGAGCGATAAAACTTTAGCAACTATTTTGGCTTCCGAAGTTCCAAGCAGCAAACTATGCATCGGCTGCGGAGGTTGCACAGCAACCTGTACAGCAGGTAATCTGACAGAATTTAATATTCGAAAACTGCAAATGCTTGTAAAACGAGGCGAAAACAACGATATTTCCACCCAATTACACAAATGTATGCTCTGTGGAAAATGCCTATTGATCTGCCCGCGAGGAGTTGATACCCGGAAAATGATCCTCTGTATAATCAAAAATATAAACAAATGCAAACAGACTACCTGATACAAATTTTACACTTTGATAGCTTCATAAGATAGCTTTTACCTTTAATTTTTTAATTCTTTACCCTATATATGTATTACGATCCGTTTGTACTCCCCTTTTCCATCGGTCTGAATATATTATTAATATATTTGGTCATCAAATATGCACGTTGGATACGCACGTTTTCACCAGAAGACAAACGCACCATCCGCAAAAATATACTCAGCTTTAAAACAATCAAAGCAGCAAAAGAAGTCTTTCTGGAAAGTCTTGTACATCACAAAATATACCGGATCAGTCCCTTCCTCGGCTATATGCATATGTGTTTCGGACTCGGATGGTTCCTGCTAATTGTTGTAGGAAAAATTGAATCACTTGTCTATCACACCAGTTTATTTAATCCCCCCTATTTCGCTATCTTTTTCCGCTATTTCCATCCGGCACAGGAAACCTTTCCTTACAACACTACTTTCGCATTTCTGATGGATTTAATTCTCCTGATGATCCTTTCCGGACTGACATTAGCGTGGGTGAAACGCTTATATTCAAAAGCTCTCGGATTAAAAAAGACAACTCGCCATCGCCCATTTGATCTACTCATACTGACCGTCTTATGGCTCATCTTTCCACTTCGGTTTCTTGCTGAAAGTTTCACCAGCGGTACCCGTGGTGGAGGTAGTTTCTTAACCCATTCAACTGGTGATTTTTTGGGCACCTTCCTGCCAATAGAATCAATGGCCTACCCCGCTTGGTGGGCTTATTCCATTGCCCTCGGTTTATTCTTTCTGCTACTTCCTTTTTCCCGCTATATGCATATCCCGACAGAAATCATCTATATCTTTTTGAAAAATTGGGGTATCAAACAAAGCAGAAAATTCACAGCAATCAGTCAATTTCAACTCTATTCCTGCTCTCGTTGCGGAATTTGCATTGACCGTTGTCAATTAAATACCTCGCTCGGTATGACGGATACTCAACCCGTATATTTCCTAAAAAAATTAAGACACGGGAAAGATTATGCCTCCCTCATTGATAATTGCCTGATGTGCGGACGTTGCGAAAACTCCTGCCCGGTGGATTTACACCTCAATGATCTACGACTCAGTCAACGAACAGACTATTCGCGAATCACTAAAACGACTTATGACTACATACCTATACAACAACCTCTATCAAAAGTAAAAGTAGCCTACTTTGCAGGATGTATGGGACATCTCACCCCCTCTGTCATCCGTGCGATGCGCTCACTTTTTGATAAAGCAAAGATTGATTACACTTTTATAGACGAGAACAGTGGAACTTGTTGCGGTCGCCCCTTGCTACTGTCCGGCAATCACAATGCCGCATCCGTACTTGTTGAAAAAAATAAAGCCATTTTAGAAAACTCAGGAGCCACCCTATTGGTCACCACCTGCCCCATTTGCTATAAAACCTTCAAAGAAGACTATTCGCTAAATATACAGATAATGCACCATACGGAATACATCCATCAATTAATACAAGAAGGTTTACTCCATCCCCGCCAAAGTGAATTAAAAACAGTATTCCACAATCCCTGCGAATTAGGACGTGGTTGCCACATCACCACTGCGCCGGAAAATATATTACAAACAGTCAGCCACAAAATCACAACAGCTTACGATGGGAAAAACTCTCTCTGCTGTGGAGGCTCATTAGCCAATACCCATATCACCGCCTTACAACGCACACAAATCAGTCGTGACACCGTAAACGCATATATGACCTACCATCCGGATTTGCTGGTCACAGCGTGTCCGCTTTGTAAAAAAACATTTTCAAAAATAGACCATCCGGTTCCTGTAAAAGACATTGCCGAAATTGTAGCCGAAAACTGTTAGAAAGTTTTTTATCTTTCACCGATTATTTTCTACCTTTACCGATAATATAATTCATTACTTATGCTTTGGACTCAATCTCAACAAGATATTATTGATAAATTTATTGCGGAAATCAAAATCATCGAATGGTTTAAACAAGTGGGAGAACCTTCTCAAAAATATTGGGTAGTAGATACCATCTGGGAAGCCTGCGACACATACGGTCAACAGATGATAGAGGTATGGGGACACAATAGCCAAACCATCGAACAAAAGGCTCTAAAAAAACTAAATGACCAACAGATAGATGCTATTTTTGAAGCCATCAGCCTCGCCATAGGCAATGAACTCTACGAAGCACTCTGTGATATGGAAGACCGAATCGGAGAAGAAACGGGAGAAGATCAATCGGGTGTAGAAGATGAAATTCTCGATTTCATCAAACGCGATACAGCTTGGGCTTGCATTGAACTTCTCCTAAACGAACAAGGATTTTTTACCCGTGTCTACGACATCAACCGCGAAGGACATTGGGCTTGTTCGTGGGTCGACAAATTTCCTGCCGGCAATTTCATCATTATGTAAAAAACAACAAAATCTATTATATCATTTTATAATAACATTCCTTTAGCAACTTCAGTTGCAACAACTGAAGAACGAAGTTTTCCAAGTATATTTAAACCAAAAGCTACTGCAAAACCCGGACCTTTTCCCGTAATAATCTGACCGTCTACAACAACGCCATCAGATACAACTTTTGCATTTGGCAAAAATTTCTCAAAACCGGGGAAACACGTTAATTTCAATTTTTTCTCTACGTCCAATTGACTCAAAACAAAAGCAGGAGCAGCACATATAGCCGCGATATACCCGCCTTTATCATACTGCCGCTGCAACAAAAGCATCAACTCCTTACAATGTCCTAAATTCTGTGCACCGGGCATACCACCGGGAAAAATCAAACATTCAACATCTTCTTCAGATACCTCTCCAAAAACACAATCAGCCAAAACTGTCACCCCGTGCGCACTTTTCACCTCTCGCTGCGAAGTAATGGATACCGTTTGAATCTCTACCCCTCCCCGACGTAAAACATCTATCACGGCAATAGCCTCCATCTCCTCAAAGCCATCTGCCAAAAAAAGAAAAGACTTTTTCATACCATCTACCATATCTATTAATTTATAGAATACTGAAAACTGATCGACCTCCTCTACAAAAGATCGCTTGCCAAATCCGCCAATTTACTACGTTCTCCTTTTTCCAAATGCACGTGAGCAAAAATATCTTGTCCCTGCATCTTATCAAACAAATGGGACAGACCATTCGACTTCATATCCAAATAAGGCGAATCAATCTGCTCAATATCTCCGGTGAATACCATCTTTGTGCCCTCTCCTGCACGAGTAATAATAGTCTTTACCTCGTGGGGAGTTAAATTTTGCGCCTCATCCACAATAAAATAAACGTCCGAAAGACTACGCCCCCGAATAAACGCCAATGCCGAAATTATCAATTTCTGATCTTTTTGCAAATCTTCAATCAGTCGATTCTCCGCACTGTGCATATTGAAACGACGCTTGATAAAGCCCAAATTATCATACAAAGGCTGCATATAAGGATCTACCTTTTCATTCATATCTCCCGGTAAAAAACCAAGATCTTTATTTGACAACGCTACAATTGGACGAGCTAAATAAATAAATTCATACAACTTATTCTGCTGCAACGCCGATGCTAATGCCAGCAACGTCTTACCGGTACCTGCCTTCCCGCTAATCGCCACTAATTGAATATTGGGATTCAACAATGCATCCACAGCAAATGCCTGTTCAGCATTTTTAGGATATATACCATACACATTGGGTTTATCTACCTTTCTGATCACTCGTTTCAATGGATCGTAACACGCCAATACGGAAGCATTGCCATTTTTGAATACATAATAATTATTTCCCTTCATTTCCTGTCCCGGAAAAACTTTTGCCACCTCTACTCCTCCCGCGTTCTCATAGATATTATTGATTAGATTCGCATCCGCCAATTCTATTTCCCTCACACTCCGATTAATAGCAAAATCCAAATCCTCGACCTGATCAGTTTTATAATCCTCCGACAATAACCCCAACGAACGGGCTTTCATCCTCAGATTCATATCCTTTGTAACCAAGATCACCTTGTGTCCTTTCATTTTATTATGAATATACTCCGTCACAGCAAGTATTCGATGATCCGGTGTATCCTCATTAAAAGAACGCTTCATATTTTCTGAAAATGCTACCCCCGTCTGAATAAATAAACGCCCGTGTCCTTCTCCCAAAGATGCTCCTTTATCAAAAAAATCTTTATCAGAAATCTTATCCAATTCTCTGGCAAATTCCCGCGAATGGAAATTAATCTGATCATTCCCTTTCTTGAATTTATCCAACTCTTCCAACACAACAATCGGAATAACAATATCATTATCTTCAAAATTATAAATGGATCTGTAATCGTGCAGAATAACATTAGTATCTAATACAAATGTCTTTTTATTGTTTGCGGTCATAATCGTTTGATTTTAGAATTTCACACGTAAGTTACAATAAAATTATATAAAAAAGCGACCTAAGTCGCTTTTTAAAATTATATCTTTCACTGAATAAATCTGAACATCCGATTCCAACGAATTTTACCCAGGAATGATCTATCCTTATCCAAAGACAACCAAATAAAATAAGCCTTTCCAACTACGTGATCTTCCGGCACGAATCCCCAAAAACGTGAATCGGCAGAACGATGCCGATTATCCCCCATCATCCAGTAATAGTTCATTTTAAAAGTATAACTGTCAGCTTCTTGTCCATTAATATAAATAACCGAATCCTTCACCTGCAATTGATTTCCTTCATAAGCTCCGATAATCCGCTCATACAAAGGCAAAGTTTTCAAATTCAATTCTACTTTATCTCCTTTTTTAGGTACATACAACGGTCCAAAATTATCCACATTCCAAGGATAATCTTTTGAATCAAACGGGAAAATATCCGGATTCGGTCCCGTTTCTTCCAAACGGGTCACCTCCGTCACATTCGGGAATTTCTTTATCTTTTCCAACATTTCAAGTGTCAATGGCAAACGATAATACGGTGAAGGCACACCAATATCTTCCAGTGCAAGTCCCAAATCTTGTAATTTCATCCGATTCAACTGTACGCCATTCGTCTTCACATAATAATCATATTGCAAATGCTCAGGATTATCCGACATCTTTCCATTCACATACAATTGAGAATTTTTTAATTCTAATACATCTCCGGGCATTCCTACCCCTCTCTTAATATAGTTTTCACGCTTATCCACCGGACGACTGATAATCTCAAACCGTTCTTTCATCTTATCGCGGACAAGTTTTTCAGCCTCTAACTCCGTTAAATCAGAATTTTGCTCCCTAAAATATTGAATATTAGAACGCAACTGACTATAATAATCCGGATTCTCAATTCCCACCACCACCGTATCACCGGCAGGAAAATTAAACACCACAATATCATTCCGCTTCACCTCTGTCGTTCCGGCGATACGCTTATAAGGCCACCGAACAGCTTCCGAATAGGCTTTTGTTTGCTGAGTAAAAGGCAATGTATGATGTGTAAAAGGAACTGCCAATGGGGTATTAGGTAACTTCGGACCATAAGCCACTTTACTTACAAAAAGATAATCTCCAACAAGCATACTTTTCTCCATAGAGGAAGTGGGGATCGTATAAGCTTCAAAGAAAAACATACGAATCAGCGTTGCCGCCACAATAGCAAAAATCAAAGCATCTATCCACTCTACTGTCTTTGTTTGCTTCTCCACACCTTTCTTTTTCCAAAAAGCCCAATGCACTCGCTTCGTAACGTATATGTCAAAAATGACCGGTACCAATATCAGTAACCACCAACTTTCCACCCAATAAGCCCAAAGGAGATACACAAACACTACAACTCCGAACTTAAACCATTTATTTATTAAAATATCTCTCATAACAAAAAAAAAATCAATTTTTCAATTCTAATATCATTGCTTATTTTTCACTCCGGCGATCTATCGACAACATATCCTCCATACCAAATACTCCTTTTTTATCTTTCATAAATTCAGCAGCTAAAACAGCACCTTGCGCAAATCCTTCTCGCGATAAAGCTGAATGTCGTATTTCTATTTCATCAACAGCTGATTTATAAGCAACGGCGTGTATTCCGGGCACCTCTCCAATACGCTTTGCCACGACAGGCAATACCCGATCAGACACCTGTCCTTCTTTAGATAATTGCCAAGACTCATAACCTGAATGATTTCCCAAAATTTCTTCCGCAATCTTAATTGCTGTCCCACTGGGAGCATCCAATTTATGAATATGATGAGTTTCCTCTATAAAGATCTTATAATCATCAAAGCCATTCATAATCTTAGCTAAATACCGATTCAAGTGAAAAAAAATATTAACACCGATACTAAAATTCGATGCATAGAAAAATCCACCCTCCTGCTCTTTACAGCAGTCAACAACTTCATCCCATCGTTCCAGCCAACCGGTTGTTCCAGACACAACAGGCACCGCATTTTCAAAACACCATTTGTAATTTTCAACAGCCACCTGTGGTGTAGAAAACTCTATTGCCACCTCCGCCTGTTGAAGCTGTTCATTCGTACATACAGCTCTATTCTGCTCATCCACCGTCAAAACAATCTGATGCCCCCGTTCAAGAGCCATCCGTTCGATCATCTTTCCCATTCGTCCATATCCTATCAATGCTATACGCATATCACTCCGTCATTTATTTCATTTATTCGACCTATAAGTCCACAGACTCAAATTAGCTTCAAAGTTAATATTTATTCTCAAAGTAACAACGATTTCAATGAAAAAGGCTGTCCGTTAAGACAGCCTTTAGCCAGGATATTTTTAATAATTACTTCGCAAACTCTTTCGCTTTTGCAACAACAGCCTTGAAAGTTTCCGGATGATTCATCGCTAAATCAGCTAAAACCTTACGGTTCATATCTACATCTGCTTTATGAATCAAGCCCATAAACTTAGAATAGGATAAACCTTCCATTCTAACTGCTGCATTAATTCTCTGAATCCACAATGCTCTGAATTCTGATTTCTTCTTACGTCTGTCACGGAATGCATACGTTAAACCCTTCTCGTATGTATTTTTAGCTACCGTCCAAACATTCTTTCTCGCACCAAAGTTACCTTTGGTCTGTTTTAAAACCTTTTTTCTACGTGCTCTTGAAGCAACCGCATTTTTAGCTCTTGGCATAATTTCTCTTTTTTTGAATATCAGCGTTCCCTCAAAGGTGAAACTTACGGCATAATATTCAGGTTAATAAACTAATTTCTTAAATTCTTACATTGCTAACATTGCACGCACCGCTTTTACATCGCGACGGTCAACAATCGTTGAGTTTGTAAGATTTCTTTTTTGTTTTGTTGTTTTCTTAGTCAAAATATGACTTTTGAAAGCGTGTTTTCTTTTAATCTTCCCCGTAGCCGTCAGAGTAAATCTCTTTTTCGCGCTACTCACTGTCTTCATCTTTGGCATCTTCTCTTAATTTAATTGTGTTCAGAAAAATATAATTATTAAGTGGCTCACGCCACGATCCTGCACGATAATCCCTCGTTACGATCCGACTTTATGATCTATCAACCGCTACCTACCTTTTCTCTACGCATAAAAAAATAAACGATACGCGTTTATTTCTTCGGTGTCAGTATCACAATCATCTTTTTTCCTTCCAATTTCGGTGCAGCTTCCACTTTCCCGAGATCTTCCAGTTCGGCGATAAAACGCGACAACAAAGCGGAACCTTGATCTTTAAACAAAATCGAACGACCTTTAAAGAACACGTAAGCTCTTACTTTTGAACCTTCCTGCAAAAATTCTTTAGCGTGTTTCAATTTAAAATTAAAATCGTGATCGTCCGTCTGAGGTCCGAAACGAATTTCCTTCACCACCACCTTCACGCTCTTTGCCTTAATTTCCTTTTGCTTCTTCTTTAATTGATACAGAAACTTACTGTAATCAATAATCCGGCAAACAGGAGGTTCTGCATTCGGAGAAATCTCTACAAGATCTACTCCGGCAGCCTCTGACATCGCTAAGGCTTCGCGTAAAGGATATACACCCGGTTCAATATTCTCACCCACAACTCTCACTTGAGCTGCACGGATCAACTCATTAATTTTATGCTGAGGTTCTTTATTAACCTGATTTCGTGAGCCTCTAAATTCCATTCTTGTTGCTATATTAAATCCTCCTTAAATTAGTTATCAATAATTATAGATCGTCTGTAATTGACTATCCACTTCTTTATTTATCATTTGCATAAACTCCTCTACCGGCATAGAACCTAAATCCCCCTGTCCCTGACGGCGAACGGAAACTGAATTGCTATTCATCTCATTTTCACCGACAACCAACAAATAAGGAGTCTTTTTCAACTCATTATCGCGGATCTTACGTCCGATCTTTTCATTACGGTCATCTAAAACGGTGCGAATATCGGAATTATTTAACAAATCCGAAAGCTTTTGGGCATAATCATTGAATTTTTCGCTAATGGGTAACACCACTGCCTGATCCGGTGCCAACCACAAGGGGAATTTCCCACCCGTATGCTCTATTAAAACAGCTACAAAACGTTCCATACTTCCGAAAGGAGCCCGATGAATCATCACCGGTCGATGTTTTGCATTATCAGCTCCCGTATATTCCAATTCAAAACGTTCAGGTAAATTATAATCCACCTGTATCGTCCCCAATTGCCATTTCCGACCAATTGCATCTTTCACCATAAAGTCGAGCTTCGGTCCGTAAAAAGCTGCTTCGCCCAATACAACGGTTGTGCTCAAACCTTTTTCATCCGCCGCTTCAATAATTGCCCGTTCCGCTTTCTCCCAGTTTTCATCCGATCCGATATATTTTTCTGTATTACTCGGATCTCTTAAAGATACCTGTGCCGTAAAATTCTTAAAGTCCAAGGCTTTAAAAATAGTAAAAATAATATCAATGACCTTCTTAAACTCTTCTTTCAACTGATCCGGAGTACAAAACAAGTGAGCATCATCCTGGGTAAAACCGCGTACACGCGTCAACCCGTGCAATTCACCACTTTGTTCATAACGATATACTGTCCCAAATTCAGCAAAACGCAAAGGCAGATCCTTATACGAACGTGGTTTAAATTTATAAATCTCACAATGGTGAGGACAATTCATAGGTTTCAGCATAAATTCTTCCCCTTCCTGAGGAGTCGTAATCACCTGAAAACTATCTTTACCATATTTCTGATAATGTCCGGATGTCTTATACAAATTCACATTTCCAATATGCGGAGTGATCACCTGCTGATAGCCATATTTTTTCTGAACTTTCCGCAAAAATGCTTCCAATCGGTCGCGCAACATAGCCCCTTTCGGCAACCACATCGGCAAACCTGCTCCCACAGCTTGAGAAAATGTAAACAACTCCATTTCCTTCCCTATTTTTCGATGATCCCGCTGTTTCGCCTCCTCCATCAACACCAACCAATCGGTCAACATCTGCTGTTTAGGGAAAGTAATTCCATATATACGGGTCAACATCTTATTATGTTCATTCCCTCTCCAATAAGCACCGGCAAGACTGGTCAACTTAATCGCTTTAATATAAGAAGTATCCGGCAAATGCGGTCCACGACATAGATCCGTAAAATTTCCCTGTTGATAGTAGGTGATCTTACCATCTTCCAAATCATTGATCAATTCCACCTTGTAAGTCTCGTTCAATCCATTGAAATGCTCCAATGCTTCCCGTTTACTCACATCAATTCGCTTATACTCCTCTTTTTCACGAGCCAACTCCAACATCTTCTTTTCGATCACTTCCAAATCCTTATCCGTCAGAACCACTCCTTCGCCCGGATCTACATCATAATAAAATCCGTTTTCAATAGCCGGTCCGATACCAAATTTCATTTGCGGATACAACTGTTGAAGTGCTTCAGCCATCAAGTGAGCAGAAGAGTGCCAAAATGCGTGGCGACCCGCTTCATCCTCCCACGTAAACAACTTAATTTCAGCATCTGTTGTTATACTCCGGGTTAAATCCCAAATTTCACCGTTTACAGAAACGGACAAAACCTCTTTAGCCAATTTATGGCTGATAGACTGAGCAATAGCAAGCCCGGTAATTCCAGCTTCAAACTCTTTCACATTTCCATCCGGAAATTTAATCTTTACCATATTACGATCCATTAAGTGGCAAGCCACGTGATTATATTTTAAAGCCGATAAAACCTTTAGATTGCAAATTCACGGGGTTTACCGACTTTTACATCTCTGCAATAATGCGATTGGCAAAGGTAGTAAATAAATAATAAAATAATAAAGGCTATTAGCAAAAATTAACAGAGTATTTATTTTACTACTCGCACGTTAGATAATTTATTAAAGAGGATAGCCAAATTCATATAAATTGTTGTATTTTGAACAACAATATGGGCAGGCACTTTAATCCGCGCCGGCGTAAAATTCCAAATCGCTTTTATCCCCCAAGCCACCATCAAGTCAGCAACATTCTGCGCATTCTCTGCCGGTACGGTGATGATACCGATCACCACTTTTCGTTCAGCAGCCATCGCCCGGAAATCATCAATATGGCGTATTTCAATATCATTGACTTTCGTTCCAATTTTATTTTTATCAATATCAAAAGCCGCCTCTATGCTCAATCCAAAAGCCGACAGTCCTTTATCTTGCAACAAGGCTCCTCCCAACGAACCGGCACCCACCAAAAAAGCATTATCGACTTTGCTGAAACCTAAAAAGTCTTCCAATATCCGGACGAAACTATCCACTTCGTAGCCCACACGCGTTTTCCCCGACAGCCCTGTATGTGATAAATCCTTTGTCACCTGTGTTGAATCTATTTCCATATATTCCGCGATACGAGTAGACGATACATATTTTTCACCTTGCTTTTGCAGTGTTTTTACAAAAGACAAATAAGAAGGCATACGCCTCAAAACTGGTATAGGTACAGGTGTATTTGTTTTATCTTTCATAAAATAGTGACTATTACGTCGATTGACTTATTCATTGTTTCTGTCGTCATTTTAAAATAAGCTATTTAAAACGTTAAGATGTGTACTCTTATAACTTACAAAAATAATCTTTTTTCACAGCAAATTGAAAAATCGATCGACAAACTTTTTTTAATTCCAATACTTTCGCAATATATCTTTGATAAATTATTTCGGAATGATGCAAAATCAGGTTACAATAGATGCCCTGCTTAGAGAGTAAAATGTCTCAAATAATTATGAATGATTTGATCCCGTTGCCTTGCTCAAACAAGATGATGAAATTTAGATAATTGCTTGTACAATTCATATACAGTATTTCCGAAGGAGC
>JAVXFZ010000044.1:0-20683 GCA_036657595.1 Odoribacter sp.
TTTAACCCTCCAGCGAACTGATGATTTCTCGGAACAGGGCTGTCATTCGCGGTTGTGCTGTGTGACCTACATCTTGAACTTCTGTATGACTGGTCTGAATTAATTCGGTGGAAGCAGTGCTATTGGTGATCACTGACATTCCAAAACATTCCATACCCATATGGCGGGCAACAATAATTTCCGGGACGGTCGACATTCCAACTGCATCTCCTCCGATCACCCGGATCCAATTATATTCGGCAGGGGTTTCAAACGAAGGACCTTGTAAACCGGCATATACTCCGTGACGTACTCCGATGTTTAATTTCCGGGCGCATTCCTCTGCCAAGCGGATAATTCGTGGACTGTACGCATCCGTCATACCGGGAAAACGCGGACCCAGTTCGTTTATATTCTTACCTCTCAACGGATGTTCAGGGAAAAGATTAATATGATCCGTTATAATCATCAGATCACCTGTTAAAAAAGAAGTATTAACTCCTCCTGCTGCATTGGATATAAACAATTGCTTAATTCCCAATTCGTGCAACACCCTCACCGGGAAAGTCACCTCTACCATCGGGTAACCTTCATAAAAATGGAACCGTCCCTGCATCGCAATGACATTTTTACCGCCGAATTGACCGATCAATAAATTTCCTTTGTGTCCCTCTACCGTTGACACAGGGAAATGGGGAATTGCCGCATAAGGGATCGTATGCTTTATTTTGATGGATGCGCCTAATTCGCCAAGTCCCGTACCTAAAATAATACCGACAGAATAGGATTCACCTTCCAAAAAGCGGGAAATATAGGCGGCACTATTTTTTATTTTTTCTAACATATTCCGATATTTCGTTTAATAACACATTTTCGTCCTGAATAAATTTCGGAACCACTGGGATATAATAAATACGTGACTTAATGCGTGTAGAGAGTTCGCATCCTTTCAGGCGCATAGCGTCTTTTTCCGTGGTGAATATATATTTTTCCTTATTACCGATTTTCTGAAATACATTTTCAATATTTTCAATATCTTTCTTGTGAAAATCGTGATGATCGGGATAATGCAATTCCCTGACATCTTCCGTGAACGTTTTTAAATATTCTACGTATGTTGCCGGTTGTGCTATGCCTGTCAGACAGAGAAGAGTACTTTTTTTGCTTGGGATCATATTTTTTGCTTGTCCCGTTAAATCATAGATGCAACCATATTCCAGCGAAGTAAAAAACAACTGTTGATAAGCCCTAATTTTCAATTGTTTGGATAAAATACGCCGTTCAATCGGTAAAATATCCTTTGGGCATTTCGTCACAATAATATAATCGGCACGTTTCAAAGCTCCCGGATCTTCACGCAATCGACCTGCCGGAAGCAGACAATCCTCGTGTATCGGATGAGAATAATCCACCAGTATAATGTTTTTATCGGCTTGCACATAACGATGTTGAAAACCATCATCCAAAATAATCACTTCAGGGGGAACCGATAAAGCCAACAACTTTTTAATACCTCTCACCCGTTTTTCGTCACAAGCCACTTGTATATTCGGAAATTTATTTTTAATCTGCATCGGTTCATCCCCAATTTCTCGGGCGGTCGAATGGACATCTGAAAGGATAAAACCGGAAGTTTTGCGTTTATAGCCACGGCTTAAACAGGCGACTCGGAATTTTTCCTGTAAGGTTGAGATAATTAATTCCGTATGAGGTGTTTTTCCTGTTCCGCCTACCGTTATGTTGCCCACACAAATAATCGGAATACTAAAACTTCGAGATTTTAGTATTCCTAAATGGAACAAGATATTCCTGAAACCAACAATCATACCATAAATGACACTCAACGGCAGAAGTAAAACTTTTGTGTGTGTCATAACTATTGTTTTAATGCATTAAACAATTAATTCCGTTCTCAATTCAAAAAGATGTCGTAAGGTATACGGGCAATCAATCCTTGATTGCCTATGCTGATTTTCAATTGATTCCACGTGTTGTAAAGAGGTCCCAGCTCTTCTTTCATCATCCGGACTTTTAGGGTTCCGGTCAATTCAGTCAGGAGTTCTTCAATAGGATTCTTGGCAATAGGATAAGCTACCACTGTGTATGTCTCAATTCCCGCTTTTGTTGCTGCTATTTTCAACGCGTCTTCCAGTCCGCCCAATACATCCACTAATCCGATTCGGAGAGCATCTTCTCCCGTCCATACCCGTCCTTGTGCGATAGCATCCAGCGAATCGTGAGAAATACCACGTCCTTCCATTACTCGGCTGAGGAAAGTCTCATACCCTTGGTTCACGTACTTTTGCATCACATTTCGTTCGTAAGTCGTCAACGGACGCGAGCTAATGGGTATAGGTAATGGATAACTACCGCCGAAATCGCTGTGTTCGTTTGTCTTGACAACATCCGTAGTGATACCTATTTTATCCTTGAGCAATTTTTCTCCACTGAAAAACATACCGAAAATACCGATTGATCCGGTCAGTGTTGTTGGTTCAGCCACAATAGTATCTGCTGCACACGAAATATAATATCCTCCCGAAGCTGCCACATTGCCCATTGACGCGATCAAGGGCTTCGCTTTGGCTGCCAATTGTGTCTCCCGCCAGATAATGTCGGATGTCAGCGCGCTCCCCCCCGGCGAATTGACACGCAATACGATCGCTTTCACCTGCTGGTCTTCGCGCACTTTGCGTATGGTTTTAGCTAATTCGGGACCGATAGTATTAGCCGATTGTTCCATACCAATTTCTCCCTGTGCATAAATAACGGCAATCTTATCTTTACTCAATCCATTATTATATTCGATAGGTAAAACATTCTGGTAATCTGTCAAAAGAATTAAATTTAATTGCTGATCTCCTGTCCTCCCGCTTTTTTCTTTTAGGATGCTCAGCATTTGATCTTCATACAGTGTACCGTCGAAAAATCCATCGTCTTTAAGCTGTGAAGCGGTATAAAAATCAAAACGGTTCGTAATGGCATTGATGCTATCGACCGGGATATTCCGGCATTCCGAAATACCCTTAACGATCGTACCCCACGATGAATCCAAATATTTTTTCACCTGTTCCCGATTGGCATCGCTCATTTCATTCGCGATAAAAGGTTCTACGGCGGATTTGAATTTACCGACTTTCACCACTTCCGGTTGAATACCCAACTTTGCCAACGTTTCTTTATAAAAAGAAATACTGCTGCTCATACCCGTCAACAACAACGGCGTTTCCGGATTTACATATATTTTATCGGCAACGCTTGCCAAATAATAACTTTTTTGTGAATAGCCCAGATTAGAATAACTATAAATAAATTTTCCGCTCTCTTTGAATTTCAAAAGCGCATCCCGAATCTCTTCTGTAAAAGCCAATGCGCCGAAATTACCCTCTATTTCTGTCAAATCAAGATAAATGCCTACAATTCGTGTGTCGTTGGCAGCTTGTTGAATACTCAATAAAATCTTATTAAGTCCTAAATTCTTTTTCGGCGATAAAGAAAAAAAATCAATATTATCCAATGGATTATCAGAGGTGCGATCCAAAATCTCCCCTTTCAACTGGATCGTTAAAATACTGTTATCCTTTACATTCACTGTCTTCTCTGAAAAAGTGGCGAGTACACCCACAAAGCCGATAAACAAAAAAAACAGAAAGACATTCACAATTAGAATCCCGACGATGGTAGCGAGCGTGTACTTTAAAAAACTTCTCATATAAGACAATTTATATTTTCCTAACAATTACTACAAATGTAGCCATATAATTTCTTTAAGACAATATAAAATAAAAGTTATTTTTTTATTAAAGTGTTTTTTAATAACTTTGACCTGCTGGATGATAAAATTTATTCGGCAGAAGCTAAATAAACGGCGACGAGCGATTAAAAAGAAAAAAAGAAAAATGGAAAACTGAGGCGATCCTCCCTGAGAGAGTTCGTCCGGCAATTTTAATTTTTTGGGCGTAGTCAAATAATATATGAATTATGAGTAAATTTGTCATTACCGGAGGCAGACGATTGAAAGGAGAACTTTGTCCGCAGGGAGCTAAAAATGAAGCCTTGCAGGTGATTTGTGCCTGCTTGCTGACGAAAGAAGAAGTTTCCATCTCCAACATTCCTGAAATTATCGACGTATTAAAATTAATCGAGCTCTTGCAGGGGATGGGTGTACAGGTCGAACACCCCGCACACGGTGAATTTATTTTCAAAGCCGGAACCATTGATTTTAATTATTTTGAAACCGAAGATTTCTATAACAAAGCAGTGAGTTTGCGGGGATCTATTATGATCTTAGGACCTCTGTTGGCTGTATATGGATGTGGTGTTGTTCCTAAACCGGGAGGCGATAAAATCGGTCGGCGACGTTTAGATACCCACTTCCTTGGATTTGAAAAACTGGGGGCTACGTTCGACTTTAATAGTTCTGAAGGATGCTTTCGTGCCTCTGCCGAAAAACTGAAAGGTTGCTATATGCTTCTCGACGAAGCTTCTGTCACCGGCACGGCAAATATCATTATGGCGGCGGTATTGGCAGAAGGCGTAACCACCATCTACAATGCAGCTTGCGAACCTTACATTCAACAATTGTGCCTAATGTTAAATTCAATGGGCGCGCGTATTTCCGGGATTGCCTCCAACCTGCTGAACATCGAAGGAGTAAAAGAATTGAAAGGTTGCAGACATCGTTGTCTGCCCGATATGATTGAGGTTGGCAGCTACATCGGATTAGCAGCAATGACTCGCTCCGAAATCACCATCAAAAATGTAAACATCAACCAATTGGGAATCATTCCCGATTCTTTTCGCCGTTTAGGTGTGCGGATAGAAGAAAGAGGAGATGATCTTTTCATTCCTCGGCAGGAACACTATATGATTGAAGATTTCATTGACGGTTCTATACTCACGATTGCCGATGCACCGTGGCCGGGATTAACCCCCGACTTATTGAGCGTATTCCTCGTGGTTGCCACACAGGCAAAAGGAAGCGCATTGATTCATCAAAAGATGTTTGAAAGCCGACTTTTCTTCGTGGATAAATTAATTGATATGGGGGCAAAAATTATCCTTTGCGACCCGCACCGTGCCACTGTCATCGGGCAGAATCACGATTCACAACTACACGCGACAAAAATGACCTCTCCCGATATACGTGCCGGTATTGCTCTATTGATCGCCGCTCTTTCGGCGCAAGGCGAAAGTACCATCCACAACATCGACCAAATAGACAGGGGATATGAATATATTGATGAGAAATTAAACGCTATCGGTGCTGAAATCAAACGAATCCAATAAAAACAAACAATAAGGATAAAAGATGAGCGTAGAGTAAATTTTTTACTATTCGTTCATCTTTATTTTCTTAGTCTTCAACTGATCCGTGCAGGCATCCAACAAGGTTGCAATCGTTTGATGAAACACCGGGTGGATAAAGTCCGGCATAATTTCATTGAGAGGAGCCAAAACAAAATGGCGTTGTGCCAGACGGGGATGAGGAATAATCAAATTCGGACGATTTAAAACAAGAGAATCATAAAACAAAATATCTATATCAATAGGGCGGGAGGCATATCCCTTTTGCTGCTTGTCGCGTACGCGTCCTAATCGTTGTTCTGTTGCAAGGCAATGTGTCAGAAATTCATCAGGCAACAGCAACGTGTCGAATACAACCACCTGATTCAAAAAATACTCTTCTGTCTCAAATCCCCACGGTTCTGTTTCATAAAGTGATGACATTTTCACCACTTTTCCTACCGTTGACAACTGCCGAATGGCTTCCGCAAGGATTTCCCGTTTATCTCCTAAATTACTTCCTAATATTGTAACGACCTGCATATCGCGTTTTACATTTAAATAACATCAAAGAATGATCGCAGCATTTTTTTTACTTTAAGTTCCTAATTCCATTGTCCATAAATGGGGCAACCGACTTTTGAAGGATACTTAAAAAACAAAATCAGGCATTCTGTTTCTTATAAAAAGTTCGGCTGTTGCCATTACTCTTATTATTCTTCTGATAATTCTTATTACTTATCGGCTTATTTGAACTCGGCTTACTCTTCTTTTGCAACAAATCTTTTGAATTGGATAAAGTCATCCCTTCAGGCATAATCAACGTACTGCCATACAGTGTATTAATATCCTTATAGATCTGCTCATCCTCTACACTGTCCTTATTCCACGTCAAATACGACTTCTTCATATGATTCGCTGTCAGCACAATCAATGCCCTCTTTTGTTCCGGATCTTCCTGCTGGCGGATCTCTTCAATCAATTTTTCTACCAACTTCCCGTAATGCTTATACTTAATACGACAGCCACCATAAGGAACCCTTTCCGGTTTCTGCTGTAACTCTTCAAGCGATGGGAGGGGATAAGGAGTTTCTATATCCAATTTAAATTCAGACATAATCGCCAGATGATCCCATAATTTATGCCGGAAATCAGGCACATCCCGCAAATGAGGATACAAATTCCCCATCACATCTATCACCGTCTTTGCGGCTCTGGTCCGTTCTTCCCGGTCGTCAAGTGTTAGCAGATAATTGACCATTTTTTGAATATTCCGACCGTATTCGGGAAGTAATAACTTTTTCTTTTGGGTATTATACTCGTATTCCATAGAAAATGAATATGAATTTTATAGTTGAGGGAACCTCAAATAATAATGATATAGTTTAAAAATGCAATAACTTCGTTCCAAAGTATTTAGTAAAATATTAAATAAACCGATAGTTTAAGTTTTCGTGCAACTCACTTCAGGGTATCTGTAAAGACATTAAGAACTTAATGAACACATTTCGGAAAAAACCCGGAGATTGGGATTATCCGCAGAAAGTTAAGTCGATATTTTAACAGCCCCCCAGGGCATACGTTCAGATTATGCGACAAATATACAATTATTACTTGGGCTTTGGTTACGTTTAATCCTCTTGTGTGAATAATTTTGCAAATTTTAACAGAAGCGTGCGACTATCCCCCTCTGCAAAGACCACTTTCGCCTTTTTCTGAACCCCTAAACCCTCGATATGAACCACTTTGCCTGCTCCGAAAGTAGGATGAAAAATAATCATACCCGGCACCACCGAATTAGAATCAATGGCCTTCAATCGTGAACGGTCAATGGCTGGAAGATCGACGGGAGGAGCCGTATGCAAAGATACCGGTGGCTTTCTCAACGCCGATGCAACCGGCGAATGCAATTTAAAGCCCGATGGCTCTTCCCGCAAAGCCGTATAACCATCCAAAAATTCAGGATCAATTTCACTGATAAAACGAGAGGGACGCGAAGACACCGCCTGTCCATTCTTATACCGGGAAGTGGCAAATGAAATAAACGCCCGCTTCTCGCTACGGGTCAGCGCGACATAAAACAATCGACGTTCCTCTTCCAGCCCTGAAGCTGTGGCGACACTCTGTTGCGCAGGGAAAAGATCCTCCTCTAATCCTGTGATAAACACATTTGAAAACTCCAAGCCCTTCGAGGCGTGTATCGTCATCAATGCTACCTTATTCTGATCGCCTTCCTTTTCATTATCCTGATCAGTCAACAACGCTACCCCCTCTAAAAAAGCGGGTAATTTATCCTCTCTGCCTTCTTGATAAGCCGTTTCACAAAAATCTTTTATACCGTTCAGTAACTCCTGTATATTCTCTTTCCGCGACACCCCCTCTGGCGTTTCATCATTCGACATCTCATCCACCATCCCCGACGAACGGGCAATACTGACGGCTGTGTCGTAAGCATTTTCCGTACTTGCCTGCTCCCGGAAGCGTTGAATCAACAGACCGAACTTTTCCAATTTGCTGACCGTACCGCTGTTAAATGCCATTGCTACTTTGGGTAAATTACAAAGCACCGTCCACATACTCACTTGATACTTCGTTGCCAATTCCCGGATCTTATCTACCGTCGAATCCCCGATTCCCCGTCGGGGATAATTGATGATCCGCTTAAAAGCCTCCTCATCGTTCTGATTCACCGTCAACCGGAAATAAGCCAACAAATCCTTGATCTCCTTGCGTTGGTAAAAAGACTGTCCCCCGTATATTTTATAAGGAATATTCCGCTTTCGGAGAGCTTCTTCCAAAACACGCGACTGCGCATTCGTTCGATATAAAATAGCAAAATCGCTATACTCCTGCTGCTCATAATTCGCCAACTTAAAAATCTCGTTCGCCACCTGAAACCCCTCTTCTTTATCCGATAAAGCCCGCAACACCCGAATCTTCTCCCCCTCTTCATTCTCTGAATAAGTACGTTTGGGAATCTGTTCCTTATTTTTGCTGATAATACAATTCGCTGCATCCACAATCGTCGTTGTTGAACGGTAATTCTGTTCCAGCTTAAACAACCGGTAATCCGGATAATCATTCTTGAAATTCAAGATATTTTCAATCCGAGCTCCCCGAAAAGAATAAATACTCTGCGCATCGTCGCCCACCACACAAACATTGTGGTGCTTTTCTGCCAACTTCTTTATAATCAGATATTGCGAATAATTTGTATCCTGATACTCATCGACTAAAATATAATTAAACTTCTCCTGATACTTCGCCAACACCTCCGGGAAATCACGAAATAAAATATTCGTTTGCAACAACAAATCGTCAAAATCCATCGTGTCGCTTTGCTTACACCGCTGCTGATACCGCTTGTAAATCTCTCCCAACAGCGGACGCTTAGCCAATGTATCTTCCGATAAAATCCTCGATGATTGGGCATAACTCTGCGACACAATCAAATTATTCTTAGCCATCGAAATACGTCCCAAAATCACATTCGGCTTATAAATCTTATCGTCCAATTTCATATCCTTCACAATCGCCTTGATCAAATTCTTGGCATCCTGTGTATCATAAATCGTAAAACTGGACGTATAGCCTAACTTTTCCGCTTCAAAACGCAAAATCTTTGAAAAAATAGAATGAAAAGTCCCCATCCACAGATTCGCTGCCATCTCCGAACCGATCAAATCCGAAATACGTTTCTGCATTTCCCGCGCTGCCTTATTCGTAAAAGTCAACGCTAAAATCTTATATGCTGTTACTCCCTCGCTCAACAATTGAGCAATTCGATAAGTCAACACCCGTGTCTTGCCGGAGCCGGCTCCCGCGATCACCAAGGAAGGTCCCTGCGTATTCTTGACGGCGTCCTGCTGACTGCCATTTAATGCATTGATAAAATCCACGTCTTGATATTGAGTAAAAATAATCTGTTCCCATTCACGCCTCCCCTAAAAGTCAAGAGTGGCGGAAAACATTTCATCCGTCCTGCGACTCAGATAAATGATTTTCAAGTGCAAAATTAAAAATTAATCGTCAAGCGCGCAATTAAGCCGATGGAATGTTTATTTTTGTAACGTAATCAGCGACTGTACGCGGAGAAATACAGAAACATAAGAACCGAAAGATATGAAACCGATACTCCTATTCCTATTCTTGTTGCCGGCGTGGGGCATACAAATGTTCGGACAGACCTTGCCTGCCTCTATCCGCTTCGACGGATGTGGGACAGTGATTCCCAATACCTATTACGACAATACCCTCCTTTGTGCCATCCGCGACCAACAAGGAGCAAAACCTTTTGGACAAATCGTTTTTACGCCCGCAGAAGGGGGACATCCGTGGACATTCTCTTGGACATATAACGGTGTTGCGCAGCCTGTCAACCCTTTCGACACCACAACGCTCACCGTCGATATTCCCGGTGATGGATTCTTTTCTTTCCGCGCAGAGAAAGAGGGAACTATTTCGACTTCCACCCCTGAATTTCACCTCTTCTACGACTATGTCCCCGAATTTACTATCGCCTTAGCCGATGTGATGAACTGCACCGCCATCTCCATTGAAAAAATCACCGATTTCCAAATACCCCAATACCTGAATCCTCTTGATCCCGCCTCTCGTCCTTATCTCGGAGACAAATCAAAGGTGTATTACAAAATTTCGGGAAGAGAAACTGCTGTGGGCTATCCGACTTACGAATATGCTCTTTCCTACAAACAAGAGGCGGTTGCCGTCACTTCGGAAGAGGGGGAAGTGACGGTCACCATCACCGACCAATTTGGATTTGAATGGACCAGTAAATCAATGTCATACATCTCCTACATCCCTGATGCAGAGGCAGAACTCAAATTATTGAACACCGTTGACATCGTCGGAGAAGTCAACGATGAAATGGGGCAAGCACCTTTGGAAGTGCAATTCCTCAACAACAGCCGCAATGCCGGTGCTTACGAATGGTTGCTCTACAAAGACTCGGCGGACATCAAAGAAGCCATCGCCAATCCCTTAGACAGCCTGATCGGTGGACAAATCCGAACCGAATCGGAATTTCTCTACACCTATGAAAATACCGGACGCTACAAAGTCCGATTGATCGCCATCAACACCGTCGGCGAAAACGGATGCCGTGACACAACGGATGCGCAGTATGTCAATGTCATCGAATCATTGGTTGACGTGCCCAACGTTTTCACCCCGAACGGTGATGGAAAAAACGATCTGTTTAAAATTAAAGCCCTGTCGGTAGAAAACTTTCAAATAGTTATCCTCAACCGGTGGGGACGCAAAGTCTATGAGGGCAACAATCCGCAGGAATCGTGGGATGGTCGCATACACGGAAAATACGCGACACCGGGCACCTATTTCTACATTGTCACCGCCCGCGGAAGAGAAAAAAATACTCCTCCGAAATACCTCAAAAGAGGTGCCTTACTGCTGGTCAGATAGCGACACTGCCTTCCCTACACTCTTTTATATGGTGTTTAATGTGTAGTGTTTAGTAATGAATAAACAAAGTCTTCGTCTGTGTGTCGTTTGTGGTTTTGAAGTGATCAATAACTAATAACTTATAAAAATAAGCATCCTTCTTTTTTGTTGTCTTGATTTTATC
Source organism: Odoribacter sp. (assembly GCA_036657595.1). Taxonomy (GTDB): domain Bacteria; phylum Bacteroidota; class Bacteroidia; order Bacteroidales; family Marinifilaceae; genus Odoribacter. The sequence goes on from JAVXFZ010000044.1 coordinate 10,871, forward strand.
TTCATCTTATGATCATCTTTACATCAACTCTCATTCAACTCCCATTCTCATCCTATTCAACACCCATTTAAATAGGTGTTGGATAGGGTTTAAAAAGACATTCCAACCGATTTGTATAGAGCCTCCGGATTTGCTCCACCTACTTCGCAAAGTCTTTGTGGGGACGGGGATGTATCTCTTCCGACTTTATTCTCTTATCCCGTTGCCTTTTAGAAAATGTTTTAAACGGCAGTCTAAGCTTTCCATTTTTAAAGTGACGGTATTGTAAAAAGATGTATCTAAATGAAAAATAGGAGAAAGCGAATGTGTTAAATGAAATTTAAATTAAATATTTTTGGAGAAATATCTCAGATTGTTTCTTATTTTCGCTTAAACAAAATAAATCATAAGTGGTGATTGTGAAAATTGTTATTTAATATACTTGATTTAAATTTTAAAATGAAGAAAAGACTATCTATTTTAAGTTTATTCCTTTCGGTGGTGTTTATTTCAACATCGTTTGGGCAGGATCATTTACTGGAAGTTCTGAAAGAGGAACTGGGACAGCAGATGACAGAATTAAAGAAGGAGGAGTTTCCGCCCTATCATATTAATTATAGGGTGATTGATAAAAGTGTAAGTTATATTACGACATCTTTTGGAACAAAGATGAAATCAGCCTCTTTCCGTCAACGGCGATTGGTGCCTCAAATTCGTATAGGGAATTTGGCATTTGATAACTTTAAGATACAGCAAATGGGCGCAGAAGGTGATCGCAGAGGCTTGCCTTCCGTATTGCTGCCTTTGGAGGATGAGGGGGGAGATGATGCTATCCGGCAGGCAATTTGGAATGAAACGAATAATCGTTACAAGTTTGCCGTGTCTGTGTATCAAAATACGAAAGCCAAACAGAGCGTAAATGTCGAAGAAGAGGATAAAGCACCTTGCTTTTCGGAAGCTCCGGTGGAAAAATACTATGAAGCGCCGCTTCCTGCGGAGCAGCTTACATTAAATATGGAAGAATGGACAAAACGCTTGAAGGAAATATCGGCTGTTTTCAATCAATATCCTTCTTTGTTGGTGGGATCTGCCTCTATGAATTATGTCGTTGAACGTCGTTATTTTGTGAACAGTGAAGGTTCTGAAGTGGTACAGAATCTGTCTTATGCTCGGATAATGGTGGGCGGTCAGGTGAAAGCCGATGACGGTATGTTATTGCCGCTAAATTTGTCGTATTTTGCTTATAAACCGGAAGATCTTCCGGGAAATGAACAAGTCATTGCCGATGCAAAGGAGATGGCAAAGACCTTAGTCGCTTTACGGACGGCTCCGGTTGTTGATCCTTTTACCGGTCCGGCTTTATTGTCCGGTGCTGCCAGTGGGGTATTTTTTCACGAGATATTCGGTCATCGGGTGGAAGGACAACGGATGAAAAGCGATGGCGATGGGCAGACCTTTAAGAAAATGGTAGGTGAATTTGTTTTGCCTGCCGATATGCAGGTATTTGATGATCCGACGATTCAGGAATATGCGGGAATGGATTTGAACGGCTCTTATAAATATGATGATCAGGGAGTAAAAGCCGAAAGGGTGAATGTGGTGGTGGATGGTAAATTAAATGATTTTCTGATGACTCGTACGCCCATTGATAATCATCCCAAAAGTAATGGACACGCCCGTGGTGAAAGTGGATTTGATCCGGTTTCCCGGCAGTCGAATTTAGTTATTGAAACAAAAGATCATAAAACCATTGAGCAATTGAGAACCTTGTTGCTTGATGAGGTGAAAAAACAAGGTCGAGAATATGGCTATTTCTTTAAGGAAGTGACCGGTGGATTGACTTTTACGGGAAAAGGCGGAACTAATTCCTTCAATGTGACACCGCTTGAGGTATATCGGATCTATGCCGATGGACGTCCGGACCAGTTGGTGCGCGGGGTTGATTTGATTGGTACTCCCTTGTCTATGTTTTCCAATATTATCTATGCCGGAGGAGAAGCGCAGGTGTTTACCGGTATGTGTGGAGCTGAATCCGGGCAGATTCCGGTGACAGCAATATCACCGACTATTTTGGTGAATAAAGTGGAAACTCAGCGGAAAGCTAAATCTCAGGATATACTTCCTGTATTACCTCGTCCGGAACGTCAGGAAAATGTAAAATGAAAAGCGAAAAATGATGATGAAAAATAATAAACTATTCGTATTGTTGGTATCTGCCTTGTTGTTGACACAGCTGGTACTGACGGCACAACCGATGGAGGATAAGGTGGTAATGAGTGCGATGCACGATGAACTTTTGCGCAATAAACAGGAGTTATCGTTAGCAAATTTCAGTACTCCTTTTTTTCTATCTTATGCGGTTAATATTTCTTCCGGTTTTGAGATTTCCGCCAGTTTAGGCGCGGTAGTCAATTCGTATCAAGATCCTCTTTCTGTGGCTGGAACTATCAGACTGATGCTTGGAGATAATCACCGGACCAGTGATATTGGGTATAATGGACAATACCAGTCATTCCCTTTACCTGCGGAAGCTGATTATAACGAAATACGTCGTTGTTTCTGGTTGGCAACTGATGCAGCCTATAAGCAGGAATTAAGAAAGTATGTTTCTAAAAATGCTTATTTGAAGGCAAATCCGAGAACACCCGAAGAAGAAGGATTGGATGATTTTTCTAAAACGGCTGTAACAAGCAATCAGGTAACGAGTGACGTAGAATATCAGATGGACAAAAAGGAATGGGAAACGAAGCTGGCGGATTTATCTGCCATATTTAAAAAATACCCTCAACTGTTCAATTCTTCTGTGACATTGGAAGGACAGAATATGTCGATTTGTAAAGAAACGTCAGAGGGTATTACACTGAAAGAGCCGAAGAGCTATGCGTTTCTATCCGTAAGGGCTTCCGTAATTGCCAACGATGGAGTGAAAATTTCAGATGATTGGTCAAAGGTGGCTCTTCGTCCGCAAGATTTACCTACTTTGGAAGTATTGGAAAAGGAGATAACAGCATTCGCGGATAATTTAGTGCGTTTGGGAACATTGGAACCTTGTCGGGAGTATTATTCCGGACCCGTGTTGTTTGAAGATGGAGCTTGCTCTAATATATTTGTTGATAATCTCCTCCAGCCGGGACGCTTAATGGCGTATCGTAAAGCGGAAGGTGGTAAACCTGAATTTACATTGGACAGTCGGATGGGACGGAAGATTTTGGATCATCGGATTTCTGTCCGGAATTATACCGCTTTAAAGTCTTATAATAATACTTCTTTATTCGGTTCCTACACTGTGGATGCTGAAGGTGTGACACCGGCGAAGGAAATGACTTTGATTGAGGAGGGTATTTTTAAAGGACAATTGAACGGGCGTATTCCAACATTGAAGGCTCTTCAATCTACCGGTAGCTCTCGTTTTGCTTTAGCAAATGATCAAGTATATTTTGGAACAGCTCCGGGGACGATTCATATTCTTGTGAAGGATGGTATGAAGCCTGAAAAAATGAAGAAAGCTTTGCAAAAGGCAGCCCACGAAGAGGGATTGGATTATGCTTATATCGTTCGGAAAATGGCAGGACAGGCTTCTCGAATCTATCGGGTGGATGTGAAAACAGGTGAGGAAACTCAGGTGCGTGCCGGTGATTTCGCTGCGATAGATTTACCGAAAATCAAACGATTAAGGGAAATCTCTACAAAAGAAAAGGTCAGCAATTATATGCTTAATCGGCAGTCGTTTTCGTCTTTGATTTATCCTTCAGCTATTTTGATGGAAGATGTAGAAATCAATGTCCCTCAGTTGAAACAGGAAAAACAAACCGCTTTAACTTTCCCTTTGGCACGTTAAACGGGAGCGTATCTATATTTAATGGTAATCCCCCCAAAACTCTCATTGTTTTGGGGGGATTCTATTTAGGAAAGTTTCCTCTTTTGTATTAAATCTCTAAATCCCAAATTCCAACACTTTGTTCGAGCGATACCAAGGAGGAGGCGTGATTGAATAGCGTTTCTATATACAATGCCTGTACGTCATTGTAGGTGCGTTGTGCATCCAGAACTTCCAGTAGAGATGTTTCTCCGCGGTTATAGCTATATATTTTGCCTTTGATTACCGTTTCTGCTTTCTCCAACATCCCTGTCTTAAATCGTTCTACTTGCGAGCACAAAGAGAGATATGCATTGTAATTTTGCATTACTTCGGTCTGAACTTCCAGCTCTGCTTGTTGATATTGCTCTTGAGCCTGTAAGGCTTTGTTTTGGGCAGAGTGGACGACACCTTTATTGAAATTAGAGAATTTTAGGGGAATAGACATTCCCAGCGTGATGCCGCTGAATTTTGGAGCCGGAGCTAATTCATTGCGCACTTCTGTGTTATAGTTATAACCCAATGCAATGTCGAAATCGACATTGCGCTCTCTGCGGGTGAGACGGAGTGCTTTTTGGGCGACCTCTACATTTTTTAGGGCTGCTACAAGATCAGAGCGATGGTTGAGAGCCGTTGAGAGTAGATTACTTTGACTAAAGGTCCGGTTGCTCATCTCTAATGTTCCGACAGGTACATACAACGTGTCAGCGTGGAATTGCCCCAACGGGAGATTTAATGCCGCATAAGCGTGATAAAGATCGCTCTTTGCCTGTAATACTTCATTGTAGCTCACACCTGCTTCCAAACGGCTTTGCAGAGCATCCACTTCGGTGATTTTACCCAGCGTGAATTTGATACTATCCGCTTTAGCTAAGTTATAAATACTGAGATAAGAATTGAATTTCAATTCGAATAGGTGGGTCTGCTTGATGGCTTCTAAATAGGCAACAGTTGCTTCGGCACGTAGATGACGAAAAAAGTCGTCCAACAAGGCAGCGGTCAATTCTTTTTCACATTGAGCAAGATTTGTCCTCGCGCGGAGTTTACCGGGGGAGAACGTTTTACTCAATTCGACGGAATAACCTTGTCCCATTTGCATTTTGTGATCGTCATTATTGGCGTATTCAAACGAGAGTGTCGGATCATTGAAAACTTTTGCTGCCTGTACATCGGCATCAGCAATCGGAATATTGAGTTTTTCAGCAGCATAGACGAGATTTTTATTCCTGACTTGTGCCATATAATCGGTGTAAGCGATCGTTTGTTTTACCTGTGCTCCACACCATAGGGGGAGCAAGGTGAGTATAATGATTAAATTATTTTTCATCGGGATCAATGCGTTTGTTTTTAAGATGACGGGATTCTACCATATAATATAAGGCAGGCAATATATACAGCGTGATAATGGTGGCAAAAAGCAATCCGTAAACGATCACTGTTGCTAAAGGTCGTTGTACGTCAGAACCGATGCCTGTTGACAAAGAAGCGGGTAGGAGTCCCAATATGGCAACCGAGGCGGTCATCAAAATAGGACGTAGACGGTGGCGCACACCATCAATAACGGCACTCTTTAAATCTTCGCCCTCCCGCCGTAAATGATTGATGTGAGAAATCATAATGACACCGTTTTGTATCGCTACGCCGAATAGGGCGATAAAGCCGACAGCTGATGATACATTGAGGGTCATACCCCGTACATTGAGTGCCAGCATTCCTCCAAACAAAGCTAAGGGAACGACACACATCAATGTTGCCGCTTGTCGCAGTTTGCCGGTCGAAATGATTAGTAATAACAGCATAATTGCCAATGCCAATGGAATGATAATGGCTAATCGAGCGTAGGCACGGTTTTGGTTCTCGAATTGTCCTGCCCATTTTAGGTGTACTTTTTCGTGATCGTATTTCACGTTTTTATCTATCGCTTTATTGGCTTCGTTTAAGAAGTTGGTCAAATCAACACCGCGGAGGTTTACTCTCACCGTCAAATGCCGTTCGTTCATTTCTCGGGTAATCGTACTGGCTCCCGTCGTCATCTTGATTTGTGTGACTTGTGAAAGCGGGATTTTTACTCCCTCTTCTGTTGTTAGCATCAACGATCCGATTTTGTCGGGGGTATTGCGGTAGTGTTCGTTGTAACGACAAATCACATCGTATGATTTGCTTCCGACGAAAATCTGTGAAATGGATTTACCGCCGATAGCCAATTCTATCAATTCCGTTACGTCCGACACATTTAGACCGTATTGCGCAATCTGCTCCCTGTCGGCAATAATTTGAAGTTGAGGTAGCGGTGGTTCTTGATCAATAGCTACATCCACCGCTCCGGGGACAGTCTTCAGTGTCTGTTCCACTTGTTCGGCGATATGGCGGGCTTGCTGAAGATCGTCACCATAGATTTTGACAGCCAGATCACTGTGCGAACCGGCTATTTGATCCATCACCATATCAATGATCGGTTGGGAGAATCCGATGGATAATCCCGGTACCTTTTTTAATTCAGCATCCATTGCTTCAATTAATTCGGCTTTGGTGCGTCCGCTTTCCCAAGTATGATATGGTTTCAAACCCACTCCGCATTCGATGTGTGAAAGTGAAAAAGCCTCTGCTCCTTCATCGTCACGTCCCACCTGTGTCATCACGTAGGATACTTCATCGAACTTTTTGAGAACATTGCGTAGTTCTGCTCCCATTTCTTTCGACTTTTCGATAGATACACCCGGCGGAAGTTGCACCTGTATCCAAATAGAACCTTCGTCTAATGGAGGTAGAAAATCCTTGCCGACAGTGAATGATAATACGCCAGCACCGATTAAAATCACCAGTAGCGGTGTGATGATACGCTGCGGGGTGTCAACAATGCGTGTGATCTGACGGTGATAAGTCGCTGTCAGCTTTTCAAGCCAGCGGTTCTTATAACTTTTGCGTGGCATCCGGTAGGCAAGAAATGCGAGTCCCGGAATAAGGAGTAGGGCAACCGCAAGAGCTCCGATCAGCGCATAGCCTACGGTGTAAGCCATAGGGGTAAACATTTTCTTTTCGATGTGTTCGAAAGAAAACAGAGGAAGATAGGCGGTGATGATGATCAGCGTGGAGAAAAAGATCGGACGCGCCACTTCGCTGGCTCTTTTGATAATATCTTCTTTACTTAATTCCCTGTCGGGATTGCTCTCTCGCTTTTTGAGAATGGTTTCCATCATCACAATAGCACCATCGACGATGATACCGAAGTCAATAGCTCCCAAGGAAAGCAGGTTGGCAGGAATGTTGGTCACTTTCATTAGGATGAAGGCGATGAGTAGAGCAAAAGGAATGGTCACAACCACTAACACTGCACCTCGCCAACTTCCCAGAAAGAGGATCAATACTAAAAACACCAAAACGATTCCTTCGATCAGTGTGCGTGATACGGTATGTAAAGTGGTGTTGACAAGATCCGTGCGATCCATAAACGGATGAATGGAAACTCCCTTTGGTAGAATCTCATTGTTGAGTTCATCGACAGCCGTTTTTACACCCTCCAATACTTCCGACGGATTCTGATGACGCAGCATTTGCACGATGCCCTCCACTCCGTCGGAATAATCCCTTGTAGCATCCGTAAAGCCCAGCACCCCTTTTCGTTCCAGTGTACCGTGTTTTAGTTTGCCGATGTCGTTGAGGTAGATGGGCACCCCATTTTCAGTTTTAACAACAATATGTCCCAAGTCTTCGAGCCCTTTGACTAATCCGATCCCTCGTATGACATAGCTCAAATCGCCGTGTGAAAGTACACTTCCTCCTGCCGACAGGTTGTTTTTTTCTATTTTATCGGTGATGTCTGCCAATGAAATGTGATATTGTTCCATTTTCACAGGGTCAATCTCAATCTGAAATTGAGTGGTAATGCCACCATAATTACTTACGTCGGCTACGCCCGTCACCTGTTTTAAACGGGGAATAATCACCCATTTATGCAGATCGGTGATTTCCCGCAAGTCGTGGTTTTGACTTTCCACCACATAGCGATAAATCTCTCCAGTGGGTGATGTCAGTGGATTTAATCCGGGTACAGCATCGTAGGGTAATTCTACATCAATCAGCCTTTCCTGCACCCGTTGGCGTGCCCAGTAATCGTCTACGCCATCTTCAAAGACCAGAATAACGGTTGAAAGTCCAAAGGTATTCTTACTACGCATCACCTTTAATGACGGCATACCGTTCATCGCCCGTTCAATCGGGATACTGATTTGTTGCTCAATTTCTTCGGCTGCAAGCCCCGGCACTTGAGTAACCACCTGCACCGTCACATCCGCTATGTCGGGATATGCATCAATAGCTAATTTGCTCCAAGAATAATAACCAATCACTCCCAACAACACAAAGAGTACGAACATCAGACCTCGCCGATGTATCGCTTCATAAATCAACTTTTTCATCCTCTTATTTCGCGTCTAATAGATAAAATGCACCTTCGCTGATAATCACATCTCCTTCTGTAAGTCCGGCAATGATGACTGATTGATTCTTCACGATATTCGTGACGGTGATCAATCTTTTTTGATACATATTCTTTCCAATAGCTACGAACACATAGCTGCTTTCCTCCTCTTGAAGAATAGCGGATGTAGGGATGAGGATGGCAGACGTTGCTTTATCGGTCAATTGCACGGTGCCGTACATAAATGGTTTCATCCGTCCCTCCCGATTATCACATTCGATGATGACTTCCACCGAGCGTGTCGCTTCATCCAGCATTTCGCTGATATGATAAATCCGCCCCTTGATGGACTCCTCCGGTGAAGAGGAGAGTCGAATGTCCACTTCTTGCAAGCGTTCTATCAGTCGGATGTCTTTTTCTTTGACGTGCGCGACCACCCACACCTTTTCCAAGTCGGCAACGACTGCTAAAGGGTCGGCATCCTCTTTGATATATTGTCCGATGATTAGATTATTTGCCACTATTTTCCCGGCAATGGGAGCACGCACGATCAACGGTTCGCCCAGTTTTATCTCTTCTGGCTCGACTTGAAATACCTTCAATGCCGAACGAGTATTTTCGTAATCTTGTTTTTTTAATTGATAATTCACTTCCGCTTCTTCGACCTCTTTTTGAACGCCGACACGGTTTGTGAGTAAATCTTTTTCACGATTCAAGCTTTTTCGTGCCTGTTCCATTTCTTGTTTTGCACCGAAATAGGCTTTGCTCGTTTCAAAAAAAGAAGGTGAGCTAAGTTCAAAGAGCGGACTTCCTTTCGTGACACTTTGTCCCAAGCGGACAAATGATTTCACAATACGCCCGGCAAAGGGAGTGGCTATTTCAGCATAAGAGGTGGGAATCGCTTTGACTACACCGGAAGTTGAAAATTGCGGTTGGTAAACTGTTGCAATTACTTTTTCATTTTTGATTTTATCAATGACAGCAGCCTGTTCTGAAATTGTTACCACCCCATCTTTCAGGCTGATTTCTTGATTCTCTGTTCCATTGGGTTTATTGCCACAACTGTATAGCAATAACATCCCTATAAAAGGTATTATAAAATATCTCATTTGCTTTTTTTGTATAAAATTAAACGGACCGGTCGTTTAGGATCGGCGTAAACATAAAAAAAGAATCGGAAGATCCGATTTAGCAAATGGATGCGGGAGGTGCTCGAAGAGAACAATTATCTGCTACCAGTCGGGTGCTAAAGCATCGACAAGGTATATGTTGCCGGACTAATATACGTACGGCTACGACAAAAGCAATCGAATCAATGAGGGTGAAAAAAATATTACTGAGGAACGAAATGCTTTGACACTGTCCCGCCGTATGGGTATGCCCACTGTTAGGCAGGTAAGGGTGGGAGTGAGTGACGGTTCCCCAATCAAAGACGTGCGTGTGAACAAAAAGAGTACTCTCACAGTAATAGCTCAAAAAGAGAGCTAATAGCAGGAATTTGAGTATTTGAGTTACTTTCTTTTTCACAGAGAAATTGATTTGGTGACAAAGGTAGTTTTTT
>JAVXFZ010000045.1:0-20629 GCA_036657595.1 Odoribacter sp.
ATAAAAATTGAAAACCTACCTAATCACTTTGTTTAGTTTCCGCTAATTGTAGGTAGAAATATAAATTATTCTATTTTTTTATGATTTTATGGATACATACAGTAGGGGTATAGACAGATAAATAGATATTCAGGTGGTGAATAAAAGGAGGATGGGTAAAAATTCTGTTATCTTTGTCGTTGGGATGAAACTCTTGGGGGGAAGGCGGAAAAGGAGGGAAGGGCGAAGATCCGGTGTATATAAATTGAAGGAATAAGCGATGGCTTGGATATATTTACTTTTGGCAGGTGTGTTTGAAATGGGATGGCCTTTGGGTTTTAAGTTGGCAGATACAATGCCTAAATATCATTATTTGTTTATCATTCTATCGGTAATTTCGATGGGGATCAGTGGATATTTGCTTTTTATGGCGCAGCGGCATATTCCCATAGGGACGGCTTATGCTGTATGGACGGGGATAGGGGCGGTCGGTACTTTATTGATTGGAATTCTTTTTTTTCACGATTCGGCAAGTCTTTGGCGTTTGGTGTCGGCGACGTTTATTGTAATGGGAATTATCGGTTTGAAATTGGCTCATTGAGAGCATAAGACCGGATTGGGTGGATCGGGGAGAAGAAGATCCATTTAAAGCGGGAGGTCGTTGTCTATCGACACCTGCTCTTCCTCTTTTTTCAAAAACTTTCTGTAACTTTGCGAGGGATTATAATAAATTACCTATGGCGACGGATATAGATCGGATTTTAGCATTGCGCAAAGAACTTGAATACAATAATCATAAGTATTATATGGAGAATGCGCCTGTTATTTCAGACAGGCAGTTTGACGAGATGATGCACGAATTGGAGCAGCTCGAAGCGGTTCATCCGGAGTTGTTTGATCCCAATTCGCCTACACAACGGGTGGGGCAGGATTTAAATCGTGAGTTCACACAGGTGGTTCATAAATATCCGATGCTATCGCTCGGAAATACATACAGTGAGCAGGAATTGCGTGATTTCGATCAGCGTGTGAGAAAAGGGGTGGGTGATTCGGTGCAATATGTGTGTGAGTTGAAATATGACGGTACGTCCATCAGTCTGACTTATGTCAATGGGGAGTTGACGCAGGCTGTCACGCGCGGGGATGGGGAGAAGGGGGATGACGTGACGGCGAATGTCCGCACGATTCATACTATTCCTTTAAAATTACGGGGGGATTATCCGCCTGAGTTTGAGATTCGGGGAGAGATATTGATGCCTTTCTCGGTGTTTAATAGATTGAATCAGGAGAAAGCGGAGGCGGGGGAGCCCTTGTTTGCCAATCCTCGAAATGCGGCAGCGGGGACGTTGAAGTTGCAAAACTCATCCTTGGTGGCGAAGCGGCAATTGGATTGTTTTTTATACTATATTCCCGGTGATGTGACACCGACTTCCACTCATTACGGTAATCTGTTAAAAGCCGGTGAATGGGGTTTTAATATGCCTTCTTACATTCATTTGGCAGATTCTTTTGAGGAGGTGTGGGCATTTATCACAAAATGGGATCAGGAGCGAAAGAACCTGCCGGTGCCGATAGATGGTATTGTCATCAAGGTGAATAACATTGAAAAGCAACATTTGTTGGGTTATACGGCAAAATCTCCCCGTTGGGCAATTGCTTATAAATTCAAAGCTGAACGGGTAGCCACTCTTTTGTTGGATGTGGTATATCAGGTGGGACGTACGGGGAGTATTACACCGGTGGCGAATTTGAGTCCTGTTCATATTGCCGGGACAATGGTGAAACGGGCTTCTTTGCACAATGCTGACATTATTGCTTCGCTGGATTTGCACGCACACGATCAGGTATATGTGGAGAAGGGGGGCGAGATCATTCCGAAAATTGTGGGGGTCGATCGCACGAAACGCCGTGAGGGGGCTTTGCCGCTGGAGTTTATCACTCATTGTCCGGAATGCGGCACCCTGTTGGTGAGGATGGAGGGCGAAGCCAATCATTATTGTCCGAATGCGGAGCATTGTCCGCCACAGATAGCCGGGAAGATAGAGCATTTTGTCAGCCGCAAGGCGATGAATATAGAGGGGATGGGCGAAGAAACGATTGATTTGTTGTTGAGCAAGAAAATCATTCGGGACGTGGGGGATATTTATCTATTGCCGGCGAAGCGGGAGGAGTTGATCGGTTTGGAGAAGATTGTATACCCGGAAAGTTTTGAAATGACCAGTATTCCCTTGGGGAAAGTGATTTATGGGTTTGAAATCGGGATGAAGAATATTTCAGTTCGTTTGGCAGATCAGTTGGCAGTTCGTTTTGGCAGTTTGGAGGCATACGCAGAGGCGACGAAAGAGGATCTGACCGCCTTGATTTCGGATGAGAACGCTGTCCGTCGGATATTGGACTATTTTCGCGCTCCTTTTAATCAGTTGTTGGAATGTCTGAAGAGGGCGGGTGAAACTGAAAGTATACCGTTAAACAATGTGATAGAGGCTTTCAATATTTCGGGGATAGATCAGGGGAGAGCGGAATTGTTGGCTGCCCGGTTTGATTATGTATATGAATTGTCGGTGGCATCGTCGAAAGAGATGGCTGTCGTAGAGGGGATGGACGAGGCGGCAGCCGATAGGGTGGTTCGTTTTTTCCAGCGCAATGAGAAGTTGGTGCGAAAGCTGAACACCTTACACGTTTATCGGATGCAGGAAAAGTCGGTGGAGAATCTGATCGCCGGGATTGAAAAGTCCAAATCTGCCGGTTTCGCACCACTGTTGAATGCTCTCGGCATTCGCTATATCGGTGAAACTGCCGCCCGTAATTTGGCGAAGAATTTCAGGACGATGGAAAATCTGATGAATGCCGGGTATGAGCAATTGATTGAAGTGGAAGATGTGGGCGAACAGATGGCAAATAGCATCTTGCGCTATTTTGAGAAAACAGAAAACAGGCAATTAGTGAAACGCTTGTTGGACAGTGGTGTAAAAATGGAAATAGAAGAAAAAGAAGGGGAAAGCGATCAGTTGAGTGGACAGATATTTGTGATTACCGGAACATTGAGTCGTCCCCGTGAATATTTTAAAGAGATCATTTTGAATGCCGGCGGAAAAGTCAGTGATGCTGTTTCTGTCAAAACCACCTATTTGCTGGCAGGAGAAGATGCGGGAAGTAAATGGAAGAAAGCAGAAAAGTTAGGAACACAAATCCTTTCGGAAGCTGAGTTTATTGAATTATTGAATAAAGATTGACACGAACGGTCCAATATATTTATACAAAACAGCTACCCCTACGGACCATCGGAAGGTGAAGAAAGAATAATTTTGAAAATTCAATTTTAATTTCCAATAGAATGAATTACCTTTATCACTCAAAACGAATTTAGTAGGAGTCACTATTAAAGAGTTTATTATAAACAGGATAGCAGTATTTAATTAAGAGGAATCTTTGGCGGATATTGTAATAAATAAAATTATGGCGAAAAACGATACCAATAGGTTGAAGGAAATTATGAGGTTGGCAGGTGAAGAGGCGATGCGTTTAGGGAATACAAAAATCACTCCGGAGCATTTATTTTTGGGTATGCTCCGACAGGAACACTCGCAGGCAGTGGAGTTATTGATTGCTTTGGGGGTTGATTTCTATGAGGTGAGGGCTAAAGTAGAAAAAAAGTTAGGACGGAAGAAGGATAAGAAAGACGAAATACCGGACGAACTTGACTTCACGTTGGCGGCGAACAGTATTTTAAAAAGAGTTGTTGAGGAGGCTTGGAAGCTGGGAGATGAAGAGGTGGAGTCAGAGCATTTAATGTTGGCATTGCTGCGGAATCAGTCAAATTTCGTCACAAAGTTAATCAATGAGATGGGGGTTGACTACGAAGAGTTTAAAGATGAAGTATTAAAAGAAAAGCTGCGGATGGATTCGGATGAAGGGGAGGATTCGGACGAACTGGAGGGAGAAGAGGAGGAGGAGCCGATGTATTATCGTCGCAAAGAGAATAATCCGCTGAAATCGGCTACTCCAATGTTGGACAATTTTGGAACGGACATTACAAAAGCGGCAGAAGCGGGTACGCTGGATCCGATTGTCGGGCGGGAGCAGGAGATTGAACGTTTGGCGCAGATACTCAGTCGGCGGAAGAAAAACAATCCCATTTTGATCGGTGAACCGGGAGTGGGGAAATCTGCCATTGCCGAGGGGTTGGCGATTCGCATTGTTGAGAAGAAAGTTTCCAGAGTATTATTTGGCAAACGGGTGGTGGCGTTGGACATTGCGTCCATCGTTGCCGGGACGAAATATCGGGGTCAGTTTGAGGAAAGGATGAAAGCAGTGTTGAGTGAGCTGTCAAAGAATAGAGACATCATTTTGTTTATAGATGAGATTCATACCATTGTAGGGGCAGGTGGCTCGGGCGGGAGTTTAGATGCCGCCAATATGTTGAAGCCGGCGTTATCTCGCGGGGCGATACAATGTATCGGGGCGACGACGTTGGATGAATACCGGAAGAATATAGAGAAAGACGGAGCCTTGGAGCGGCGTTTTCAGAAAGTGTTGGTGGAGCCGACCTCTTTGGAGGAGACGATCGAGATATTGAATAACATCAAGGAGCGTTACGAGGAGCATCACAACGTGCATTACAGCGATGCAGCCATCAAGGCGTGTGTGAAATTGACGATGCGTTACATTTCCGATCGGGCATTGCCGGACAAGGCGATTGATGCGTTGGATGAAGCCGGTTCGCGGGTACACATTGCCAGTATCCACGTGCCTCCTATTATTGTGGAACTGGAAAAGACGATCGAAGAGGTAAAAGTAAAGAAGGAAACTTCTGTAAAGCAACAGAGCTATGAGGTGGCGGCAGCTTTCCGCGACAAGGAACGCCAAGCACTGGCAGATTTGGCGCAAGAGAAACAGAATTGGGAGAAGGCATTGAGGGAAAACCGAGTGGTGGTGGATGAAGAGAGCGTAGCGGAGGTGGTCGCGATGATGACGGGCGTGCCTGTCAAGCGCATTGCCAAGACCGAAGGGATGAAGTTGTTGCAGATGCGGGAGGAGTTGTCGGATAGTGTGGTGGGGCAGCAGGAAGCGATAGAGAAGATTGTGAAAGCGATCCATCGCAATCGCGCCGGATTGAAAGATCCGAACCGTCCGATCGGGTCGTTTATATTTTTAGGTCCCACGGGAGTGGGCAAGACGCAGTTGGCGAAAGTATTGTCGCAATATCTTTTCGACACGCAGGATTCTTTGATTCGGATTGATATGAGCGAGTATATGGAGAAGTTTGCTGTCTCTCGTTTGGTGGGGGCACCTCCCGGATATGTTGGATATGACGAAGGCGGACAATTGACCGAGAAGATCAGACGGAAGCCTTATTCGGTGATTTTGTTGGACGAGATCGAGAAGGCACATCCCGATGTGTTCAATATTTTGCTGCAAGTGTTGGATGATGGGCAGTTGACGGATAGTCTGGGACGGCGGGTAGATTTTAAGAACACCATTGTCATAATGACTTCTAATATCGGTAGCCGTCAATTGAAAGATTTCGGGCGGGGGATCGGTTTTACTGCCGGAGAGCGGGAAGGCGATAACGATTACGCCAAGAGTGTGGTTCAGAAGGCTTTGAAGAGTACGTTCTCTCCTGAGTTCTTGAATCGTATTGACGATGTGGTGATTTTCAATCCTTTGAGCAAAGACGACATTCATAAAATCATTGATATAGAGTTGAGAGGATTGTTGAAGCGGGTAGAGGAATTGGGCTATCACGCTGAAGTTTCCGAGGCGGCGAAACTGTTTTTGACAGAAAAAGGATACGATCCGCAATATGGGGCTCGACCATTGAAACGGGCGATACAGAAATATCTGGAAGATGCTCTTGCGGAGGTTTTTATCAAAGGGGAGACGCCGGATGGTGCTACGCTTTATGTCGATTGTGATCAGGCGGAGGACAAGCTGTTTGTCAAGTGATGGAATAAAAAAGAACAAATAACAGGGAGAGCAATGGAAACGAAGGTATTTATTAACAATTACAGAGAGGCTTTTGGTGAAGCCGCTGAGTTGCCGATGGTATTTTGGTATTCGGACGAAATGGCGGACGCTACGGCAAAGATTGGCGGTTGCTTGTTCAAGGGTATGCAGGAGGTGCGTGACGGGAAGGTGATTAGTTTGGATGCTGAGGTGATCGGATGTGGAGGAGGGAAGTTTTATACCGGTTTCACGGAGATGCCGGAGTATGTTCCTGATTTTGTGTCGTTGCGGGAGAGGTATAAAAAGACGCCGGAGATGGTTGTTGAATTTATTCATCAGTTGGGAGTGCCGATGACGGGGAGGAAGTTTTTGCATTTTGCGCGGGTAGACCGGGTGGATGATTTTGAGGGGAAGGAAGGCTTGTTGTTTTGGGCGACCCCCGATGTATTATCGGGCTTGGTGGCGTGGGCATATTTTGATTATAACGGGGAAGATGGAGTGATGACTACTTTTGGATCGGGGTGCAGCACGGTGATTACGCAGACCGTCATCGAGAATCGGAAAGGGGGAAGCCGTACTTTTCTGGGTTGTTTTGATCCCTCTGTTCGTCCTTACTTGGAAGAGAATGTTTTGAGTTATACGATTCCTTTGTCGAGGTTCCGGGTGATGTACGATACGATGGGTGAGAGTTGTCTGTTTGGCACGCACACTTGGGAGAAAATCCGGGAACGGATCAATCGGAAAGAGAAGGACTAAGGGGGAGTGTGTGTGTGTTATTTTCTATATATTGCCGGAGTACTTCCGGCTTTTTTTATGAACAATTTTCCGAAAGCCGATTGATTCGAGAAATGGAGGTGGTCGGTAAATAAGTGGCTATTGGAGGAGTCAAGATACGGAAAAATTATTTATATTTGGGAATCAGAAGGGTGAGATCGGCAGGGGGAAGGAGGTTGAATATAAATCATAAATAAGGTGATGAAGATAACAGTGAGAATAAATCCGGAGGCTTGTCTTCGGTGCGGGAAATGCGCAAGGGTTTGCCCGTCGATGATTTTGGTACAGGAGAAGAAGGGGGACGAGATCGCGGTGGAGCGGGTGGAAGATTGCATTGAGTGTGGTCATTGTGTGGCGGTGTGTCCGGTGGGGGCGGTAGAGCATTCGGTGTATCCGGTGGAGAAGGTGCATAGTTTTGATGTCGGGTCTTATCCGACGAGCGAGCAGTTGATGTTGTTGTGTAAGGGGCGGCGGTCGAACCGTGCTTTTTCGTCGAAGCCGATACCGGAGGAGTGGTTGGATCAGATTTTGGAGGCGGCGCATCGGGCTCCTACGGCGGTGAATGCGCAGGATGTGGCTTTTACGCTGGTGACTGATCCGGAAAAGTTGCGGCAGATCAGTGAGTTTACGTTGAAGGTGTTTGGTGGGTTGCGGCGGAAGATCGGTCACCCGCTATTGAAGCCTTTTCTTCAATGGATGAAGGCGGATGCGTTGCGGTATATTCCGGTTTTTGACCGTTTGTTGGGGGAGTATGAGCGGGGGAATGATTTGATTTTGCGGAAGGCAACGGCGGTGCTTTTTATTCATACGCCTTCGTCTTCGTTGATAGGCAGTGTGGATGGGAATTTGGCTTATCAGAATGGTTCGTTGATGGCGGAGTGTTTGGGGGTGAGTCAGTTTTATACGGGTTTTGTTTGTATGGCGATTCAGCAAGAGGGCAAGGGGAGTTTGGAGAAGGCGTTGGGGATAGAGGGGACGATTCGGGCGGGGATGGCGTTGGGGATACCGGATTTTCGTTATCCGAATTATATGGACCGTCGGGAGATGGAGTTGCATCGGTTGTAGGGGATACGGACGGTGGTTGTAGCCTCCCGTAGCGGAATGCGTACGGGGGGTATTTTTGTGGGCTATTCTTTTTCGCGGTAAAGGCTGATGAGTCGGGATACGGCGTAGTTTTCGAGTTGTTCGGCGGGGACGGCGAGGTAGCGGGCGAGGGCGGTCGAGAGGCGGTCGATTTCGATTTCGTGGAAGCGGGCGTAGATGATGCGGTGGGAGAGGATGTGTTTGGGCATTTCCACGCTGCGGAGGATGCGGATGGTTCCGACGTTTTCCATCAGTTGGCGGTAGGTTTCTGTTTGTTGTAAGTCCGCCAGATCGGTGGGTTGAGTGGTTTCTATGAGGGGATATTCGTATAGGTTTTGCCAGATGTCTTTGTTGTTCCGTCGTGCTAAGAGGGTGGTGGTTCCGCAATGGAGGTGGAGGTAGTTGAAGTAGCGGGGGCGGACGATGGTTTTCTTTTCTTTTACGGGTAGTTGTTGGACGGTTCCGTTGGCGAGCGCGACGCAGTGTTCGGCTAAGGGGCAGCGGGGGCAGTCGGGGGATTGTGGGATGCATTGGAGGGCACCGAAGTCCATCATTGCTTGGTTGTAGAGGTCGGGGTGGCGGCGGTCGAGCAGTTCTTGAGCGAGGGCGGCGAAGTATTTTTTGCCGGCGGAGCTGTCGATGGGGAGGGCGATGCCGAGTAGGCGTGCGAGTACGCGGTAGACGTTTCCGTCAACGACGGCGTAGGGTTGTTTCCACGCGAACGAGCAGATGGCGGCGGCGGTGTAGGAGCCGATGCCTTTGAGGGATAGGACGTCGCGGTAGTCGGACGGGAAGATGCCGTTGAAGCGGTGGTGGATTTCCTGCGCGGCGGCGTGTAGGTTGCGTGCGCGGCTGTAATAGCCGAGTCCCTGCCAGTAGGTCATCACTTCGTCTTCGGGGGCGGTGGCTAAGGAGGAGAGGTCGGGGAAGCGTTGCAGGAAGCGTTGAAAGTATTCTAATCCTTGTGCGACGCGGGTTTGTTGGAGGATGATTTCGGAGATCCAGATGCGGTAGGGGTCGGTGGTGTTGCGCCACGGGAGGTCGCGTTTGTTTTCGTCGTACCAGTGGAGGAGGATTTGTGTGGTGTTTTGTGTAGGCATCGTGTGTTGTTTTTGTATGTATTGTCAGTTATTTTCCGTTGGTTCTGTCAGTAGTTCGGTGACTTTGGCTCCGGTGGCTTTTATGAGTGCTGCGGGGTCTATTTTGATTTGTAGTCCTCTTATTCCTGCGCTGATGTAGAGGTAGGGTTGTAGGAGGCAGGAGGAGTGGAGGAAGGTGGGGAATGTTTTTTTCATTCCGATGGGGGAGCATCCTCCTCGAATGTATCCGGTGGTGGGGAGTAGTTCTTTGAGGTGTAGGGTGGCGGCGTTTTTATTTCCGGAGGTTTGTGCGGCGCGTTTGAGGTTAATTTCTTTGTCGCCGGGTATGAGGCAGACGAAGATGCCGGTTTTGTCTCCTCGTAGTACGATGGTTTTGAATACTTGTTCGATATTTTCTCCCAGTTGTTGTGCGACGTGAGTGGCGGCGAGGTTGTTTTCGTCGATTTCGTAGGCGACCAGTTGGTAGTTTATTTTTGCTTGGTCGAGCAGTCGAGCGGCATTTGTTTTGTTTATTTTTGGTTTCATTGGTTGTATGTTTGTCGATCCGTTGGTGGGGTCGTAGGTGGAGTGATGGGTGCAAATGTAGTATATTCGTTTTTTTATTCCATTTCTTTGTTCTATTAATTATCAGATAAAAAATGAAATCCCGTATCAGTCGCTTTCCATAGAGGGAGTACAAGAGACTGCACCAATATCTTATTTCATAAAAGCCGTTCATCCGGACAATGGCTGTATGGCTGCGGTCAGTCAATTCCGAATAGTTCAGAAAGGGAAGGTAGAAATTCCGTGTAATCATACACTTCCCGCAGGGCGGTATGTTGTGGATGTGGAAATCAGAAACGAGGGTTATACCCACGTGATGGATTCTGCATTTACAGTCATCGACAAAGCGACAATCTCCAAGTCCGAGAACTTCGACACCACACCGCAACGAGGGATATTTCCTTGACTATTGACTATTTTTTAGTAAAAAGTATGATTTATTCAAAAAATTTGTCGAGCTTTGTTTCCAAATTGTGCATAAGTTGATGATGTTTTTTATTATTTCAGCACCACTAAATTTTTAAATACTAATCTATTGCACCACTTTTATTACTCAAATTATTTCTAAAAATACTTGACTCTTAATTCAAATAACAGCTTATGAACAAATTTACTGACAGAGAAATTAAAGGTAATCCCTCTTCCGAAAGAACTTCTTTTTTTAAAACACGATATCTTACTTCACCACTGATGGTGGACATTGAATATATCAAATACCTTACAATCTCCCATCAAAAGACTTCACATCTCAATATCCTTTTGCGCAGGGCTACCGACCATGCCTTTGCTATGTCACAGATTACCCCTGTGATTCACGAACAAGACCGATTACTTGGAAATAAAACCCGGTTTATTCGTGGGGCTATCCCCTATTTGAACTATGCTGCAGAGCCGTTTATCCGTGAATTGAAAAACGAAGAGCAGGATGCTCAATCTAAACATGCCGAACAAGGCAAAGGCGGAGGCATTGAGAAATCCCTTGAAATGGCTATCGAAAACGGATACGTGGTGGTCTCCGGAAAATTTCTTATGACTAAAGAGGATCATAAAGAGTTTGCGGAGCTTTGTGCCTACTGGAATGGAAAAAATTTTATGGATTTAGGCAATGCTAATTGGAAAAAGAATTATCCGTATGCCGATTACATCACAGACGGCTGGGAGATAGGTATGTTTACCGCTCCCCACGAACCGTGCCCTGAGGGGCGTTTGATTCTGGATTTTGAATTTGCTCTTAAAACGGGATATCAGGGTATCATTGAACGTATTCGTGAGAAAATGAATGCTCATCCCGAAGATGCTGAGGGGCAACAATTCTGGCAGGCAGCCATTGAGAGTATCAATGGAGGAATTGCTTTTATTCAAAATTACGCAGCTGAAGCACAAAAACAAGGAGAAGCCTGTACCGATCCGATTCGCAAACAAGAGTTGCTGGAGCAGGCACAAATATGCTATAACGTTGCCACCCAACCGGCTCGTACGTTCCGCGAAGCGATGCAATTATATTGGTTTACATACCTGATAGGTCATATAGAAGGCTCCCACATGGGGTATTCTTCAGGAAGACTCGATTATGTACTTAACCCTTACTTCCAACAAGATGCAACAGCCTCTTTTGAACTGGCTATTTCATTGTTTGAAGAACTGTTCGTAAAAATGACCCAGATCGAATACATTGCCAGCCTTTCCTGGCAGGGCTTGGGACACGGAAACCTTTATCAGAATGCTATTCTGGGCGGTATCGATGAAAATGGAGAGCCGGTAGACAACCAGATCTCTTTGGCGATTTTGCAGGCGCAAATCAATATGCAAATGACCCAGCCTACCTTATCGGTGTGGTATCACGAGAAAAATAGCGAAGCATTCCACTTAAAGGCCATTGATTGTGTGAAAACCGGTGTCGGATACCCCGCGTTCTTCAACCAGAACACTTACATTGCTCACGAACAGAAAACTTCGGGATTGCCGTTGGATATTATCCAAAAATATTCGGCGATCGGAGGATGTACCGAACCTACCTTGCAGGGATGTGCCTATGGAATAGTGCAGGCGGGATTTATCAATCACGGCAAAATATTAGACTTGGCTTTGAATGATGGTGTCGATCCTATTACCGGCAAGCGGATGTTCGAATCGCGAGTAACCACCTCCTACGAAGAATTACGGCAATATTGTCTGGATATTATGCAGGACACCATTCACCACTGGCAAAGCTACTGGAATATGGTGATGGAAGCGCACAAAACAACGGTACCGCTGATCTTTTGTTCCGCATTGGTAAACAATTGTATTGAGTGCGGACGGAGCATGGACCACGGTGGAGCCTTGCTGGAACAATCCATTACCACGCTTTCATCAGGAATGGTAAACGTATCCAATTCATTCGCCGTAATCAAAAAACTTGTATACGAAGACCAAGTAGTCACCCTAAAAGAATTACAGCAAGCCATTCATACCGACTGGAAAGGATATGATGCCCTTCGCAGTAAAGCTATGGCAGTTCCGCACTGGGGAAACGATGAAGATTACTGCGATAATATTTTTATAGATTTTTATCAGGAATATTGCCGTATCGTACGGGCACAAAATAACTTCTTGGGAAAACCGTACGACCCATCTATGTTGGCGATTTCCACTCCTGTGCCGTTTGGCAAGGTTTGTGACGCGTTTCCCGATGGTCGTTATCGGTTTGAACCTATTGCCGACGGAGTAACCTCCGCTTTCCCGGGAACCGACCTCAATGGTCCTACGGCTGTAATCCGATCCTGTTGCAAGGTAGATCACACCGAGATACGCGGAGGATTGCTCAACTTGAAATTCCACCCTTCGGCAATCAAAGGTGAGAATGGTGCTCGTAACCTGCTGGCACTGCTGAAGACCTATTTCAGCAAAAACACATTCCACGTACAATTTAATATTGTTGATTCCAATATGCTCCGCGATGCACAACGGCATCCCGACAAATATCGCGATTTGGTAGTGCGTGTGGCTGGATTTTCGGCTTATTGGGTGGAAATGAGCAAGGCACTACAGGATCAGGTAATTTGGAGAACAGAACACGAACTTTAAACACGTTGGCAGTGAGTAATTCATTAACGATATTTAATATACAACACTATTGCGTACACGATGGGCCGGGTATCCGCACCACTCTTTTTCTAAAAGGATGTCCGCTCTCTTGTCAATGGTGCTGCAATCCCGAATCCCAGTTGCTATCATCGCAATTCAGGTATACTCCTATTCGTTGCAAGCACTGTGGAAACTGCCTTCAAGCATGTCTTCACCAAAGCGTTACCAGCGACAACGGGGTACTTTCCTTTGATTTTAAGGTTTGTAACCAGTGTGCGGAAAAGACTTGTATCGAAAACTGCTATCACAATGCTCTGTCGGTAGTAGGTACTACTTATTCTGTTGATAAAGCACTGGAAATCATTGAAAAAGACAAAGAATTCTACGATAATTCCGGAGGAGGGGTCACTTTTTCAGGAGGCGAACCTTTTGTACAAGCCGAGGTCCTAATCTCTTTACTTAAGCGGTGTAAAGAGAAGAATATTGCTACCGCGGTGGAAACCTGTGGGTATGTTCCCACTGAAAGGTTGGCTGCCGCCGCCCAATGGGTAGATCTGTTTCTATTTGATATTAAAATTATCAACGAAGCCCAACATATTCGCTACACTGGAAAAAGCAATCGGTTGATTTTAGAGAACTTGGCCTATTTGTCGAAACTCAACAAGCGGATCATTGCCCGTATCCCCCTCATTCCCGAAGCGACAGACCGAATGGATAATATACACGAAATTATTTCCGTTTGCAAAAATAACCACATACGTGAAGCCACTTTAGGGGTTTATCACCGACTGGGAAAACAAAAATATGCCGACTTTGGAATCGACTATCATTTCGAACACGATGCCGTTGAGAGAGAACACGATTACTATCTAAATATTTGCCGGCTCTTCAACGAAGAAGGTATCCTATGTGAACTTTTATAGGGGAGCTATGCTTGACTTGCTGCCGGATCAAGTTGGTCTATAATAAGGTTTTTTTCGTAATCATTTGATGCCATATCGCGTGGTATATTGATGGACATTATAGAAGACCGCCATAGCAAAGGCTCAACGATGATAGAGGGGTTTCGTGAAAGCCGTTTTATTGAGGAATTGACAATAGAAGTTTGAACACTCTAAAATGTAATCGAACCTTTCGAGGAACGTTTTTCGACAAAAGAACGGTGGGAGGGGGCGGAGGGGATGTTTGGGATTGAAATAAGGAATGTGATGGTTTATTGGACGTTATTTTTCACTTTTGTAAAGATCGGGTTGTTCACGATCGGGGGAGGGTATGCGATGATTCCGTTGATAGAGCGGGAGGTGGTTCGCCGCAAGTGGTTGGAGGAGGTGGAGTTTCTTGATTTGTTGGCGGTGACGCAATCTTTGCCGGGTATTTTTGCGGTGAACATATCTATATTTGTCGGTCATCGGTTGAGGGGTTTACGGGGCGGTTTGTTGTGTGCGTTGGGGACTATTTTGCCTTCTTTTGTGATTATTTTGTTGATTGCCTTTTTTTTCAATCGTTATGAGGAGGAGGAGTGGGTGGTGAGGGTGTTTAACGGGATTCGTCCGGCGGTGGTGGCGTTGATTGTCGTGCCTTGTCTTTCGGCGGCGAAGGCGATGCGGTTGAGTCGTATGGAGTTGGTATTTCCGTTGTTGGGTGCCTTGTTGATTTGGCAGGCGGGGGTGTCGCCGGTGTATGTGGTGGTGGCGGGGATAGTGGGGGGCTTGGTGTATAGTTTTTGGATCAAAGGTCGTTTTAAAAAGGAGGGGAGATGATTTATTGGCAATTATTGGGGGTGTATTTGAAGATCGGTCTTTTCGGATTTGGCGGTGGTTATGCGATGTTGTCGTTGATACAGTTTGAGGTGGTGGATAAGCACCATTGGTTGACGTCGCAACAGTTTACGGATATAGTGGCGATTTCGCAGATGACACCGGGACCGATCGGTATAAATAGTGCGACGTATATAGGTTATACGGCGACGGGGAGTGTTTGGGGGTCGGTGGTGGCGACTTTGGCAGTTTGTTTGCCGTCGTTTTTGTTGGTGTTGCTGATTTCTTATTTTTTTGCTAAGTTTCGGAAGAATCGTTATGTGGAGGCGGCTTTCACTGGTTTGCGTCCGATGACGGTGGGGTTGATAGGTGCAGCGGCTTTGTTGTTGATGAACGGTGAGAATTTTATAGATTGGCGGAGTGTGTTGATTTTCGTGGCAGCGTTTGTTGTGACGTGGCGGTATAAGTGGCATCCTATTTTGACGATCTGCGTGGCGGGGATGGCGGGTTTTGTGATTTATGCGTAGAGAGAGGGGGGTGTTTTCTCCCGGCGGTTTTCTTTTTATTCTTTTGTGTTTTATTACCTTTGTGGCTTGAATTAAAAGTAGGAGTATGGAAGATCAGCATTGTATCAGACCTGTTCACGTAGAGGAACTTTTCAAGAGTAAGAATCCGCGTTTGGCGCGTTTGATTCCCGGTTTTGTTTATTCTTTTTTGCGGCGGGTGATCCACGAGGAGGAGATCAATGAGTTTATTGCGCGTTACGGTGATCGGCGGGGCTTGGCTTTTGCGGATGGTATGTTGGAGTTTTTGAAGGTTTCTTACCGGGTGGAGGGGCTGGAGAATTTGCCTGCTGCGGGGGGGCGGTATATTTTTGCGTCGAATCATCCGTTGGGGGGTCCCGACGGTGTGATCCTGATTTCTTTTTTAGGAACGCGTTATCCGGATCTGAAGTTTCCGGTGAATGATTTGTTGTTGAATCTGAAGAATTTGAACAATGTATTTTTGGCGGTGAACAAGCACGGAGGTTTGGCGAAGGAGGCGGTGGCGGCGATCGAGCAGGCGTATGCTTCGTCGTGTCAGATGATTATGTTTCCGTCGGGGATGGTGAGTCGCAAGCAGCACGGGGTGATTGAGGATCTGACGTGGCAGAAGAGTTTTGTGGCGAAGGCGATTCAGTATGAGCGGGATATTGTGCCTATTTTTATTGAAGGGAAGAATTCCAATTTCTTTTATAATCTTTCTAATTTCCGGAAGGTGATCCACCTGAAGGCGAATCTTGAGATGCTTTATTTGCCGGACGAGACGTTCCGGAAGCGGGGGGAGACGTTTACGATTCATATCGGTCAGCCGATCGGTTGGCAGAGTTTAGACAAGAGCCGCAAGCCGATGGAGTGGGCGGAGGAAATTCGTCAACAGGTGTATCGTATGCGTAACGACGGGGAGCGATCTGTTCGTTAGGGTGTTTTTTTTAAATCTTTTCTTTTCTTTCTTTCCGTCAGATGCTCAATCCGATGGAGAATATCAGATCAAAAAACGGTTGGTGCGACTGTGTTTCGTAGCCTGTTCGGAATCCGATGTGTATCGGATAGGTCAGGCGGAAGAAATGGGTGTCGGTGGTTAATTCCATTCCGTAGGAGGAGTAGGTGGTTTGCCGAAATAGGTTGCGACTACTACCGAAGTCGTAGAATAAGCCTGCGTCTATGCTTTTGAAATAGAGCAGCGATCCGATGTGGCGGTCGGGGAACCAGAGGGGAAAACGGTAGGTGTTGCGTGTTGTGGCGATTTCGTAACCGGGGAGGGTGATGCCGCGTGGGTAGAGGATTTTGTTATCAAAGTTGCGTGTTTTGTCGGACATTTGTTGGAATCCGCCGTAGAGGGAGAGCGAATGGTTGTGGGTGATGGCGGGGAAATAGAGTCGTCCGTCAGCCCACCATTGCGATCCGAGACGGATGTTTCCGGAGATGGCGTGGGTGTAGCCCACGGAGAGGTTTTGTCCCCAGCGCGGATTGATTTCCTGTTCGGTGGTGCGCGTTTGGTTGTTGAAGTTTATCCCGTATTCCATCAGTTGGTAGTAACGTTTTGAGATGTCGATGCGGTAGTCTTTCCGTTCGGCGGGGTAGAGCCACGCGACGTTGTTTTCTTTGCGGAGGAGGTAGATTTGGTCGGGGCGTTGGGCGTGGATGCCTTCTATTTTATAGCGGACGTAGGGTTGCAGGGTGCGGTTGTACTGTCGCGCGGAGAGGTTGAGGGGGAGGTGGACGGTGAGGTCGGCGGACGAGCGGTGCGCGCGGTGGCGGAGGTAGAGGCGTTCGGAGGTGTTGGTGGAGAGGTGGGTGGCGGATTCTATGGCGTTGTAGTCGTAGCGTCCGCTTTCGAGTTGGATGCCGATGACGGGCCACCAGCCGCTGTATGTGGCATTGAGCATCCACGCGCCGTGGTCGTAGCCCGATTTGAGGGCGTATCCGGCGACGAAGGAGAGGGTGCTGAGTTTGTTTTGTGAGTAGACGACGGCTCCGATGTCAAATTCCATATCGTTGAGGTCGGCAGCCATCGGTCCCCAGCTGTGGAGGTTGAGGAGGTGGGTGAAGGGGCTGTATCGGCGGGTGGCGAAGGTGGAGTCGGGGGTGAGGGGGAGCGACCAGTTTTCCTGTTTCACGAGGCTGTCGGCGAGGCGAAAGCGGCGGTAGACGGGGGGTGTGGGGCGGAGGTCGGCGGTGCGGACGCGGGCGGGTTTGTAGCCGTCGGCGGTGTAGAAGGAGAAGTAGAGGAGGCTACTGTCCTTGTCGTATAGAGGAAACCGAACGCCATAGCGTCCATCGAGGAGGTGGGCGGTGGTGTCGTTGGCGGTGTGATAGAAGGCGTTGTTGCCGTCGTAGGAGGCGCGGTAGAGGATGCCGTTGTCGGTGGCGATGGGGTTGTCGAGTTCGTAGTGGACGGGGGCGGTGAGGGGGGTGCGCTGTCCGTTGGCGGGGTCGATGGATTCGAGGTGGATGCCGTGTGGCGACTGTACGGCGGTGAGGATCCGTCCGTCGGCGTAGGAGGGATGGAGGAAGAGTTGGTTTTCACCGGCGGGGATGCGTTGGAGGACGTGGCGGAGGGTGGTGTCGAGGAGGACGATGGAGGCACGGTTGCAGCGATCGACTTCGACGATGCCCCAGCCGTGGTCGGTGGCAAAGGGAGCGAATTGGTTGTTGGGGCTACGGAGCTTTTTGTATTTGTGGTTTACGAGGTCGTAGGTGCTGAGGTTCATTCGTCCCGCCAATGCCCAGCGGAGGTGTGGGCGGTATTCGCTCCAGAGGATGCGGCGGTCGGCGAGGGCAAATTTTCCTTCGTTGACGTTGCCGGTACGGGTGAGGAGTTGGTCGTTTTTTGCGTGTATTTCGACGAATGCGCCGGTTTCTGTGACTCCCTGTTTGTAGGCGATGACTTTTCCGTCGTCGGTGGGCGTGGGGTAGTAGTAGTTGGTGTAGTATTTATTGTGGGTGGCGATGGTGTCAAAGTGGTTGTTGCGGTGGGCTGTTTCGCGTATCCATATTTGGCGGAGTTCGTCGAAGTTGTCGTGGTAGAGGGTGCGTTTGGCGTCGGGATAGGTGTTGGCGCGGCGGACGCTGTCGGGGTGGAGGAAGAGGGCGCGGAAGTCGGGAGTTTGGAAGAGGCTGTCGCGCTTTCCGAGCATTGTGAGTTGGAGGCTTTTGGCAAAGGGGGTGAAGGAGAAGGGGTAGCGTGCGGTGCGGGCGAGGGCTTTTGCCCAGATGTCGGTCCCGTAGTGGAGGCGGGAGTTGGCGGTCATAAAGTAGCCCATCGTGTAGCGGTTGGGGACGAAGTCTTTGTAGGAACCGAGTATGGCTTTTTGGAAGTTGTAGATGCCTTTGTCAACGATTTGTGCTTTCATTTCGTTGAGAAATTCGGGTGATCGTCCTCTTCCGAGTTGTCCGACGGCTGTTTCAAAGCAGACGGCATCGCCTTCCATAAACCACATCGGTACGTAGAGTCCGACGACGGCGATGGGGAAGATGTCGCCGAAGAGGTAGTAGCCCCCGCGGGTGGTCGTCCGGTTGATTTTATCGAATTGTACGATGTGGCGAAATTCGTGGACGCAGAGGTGTTCGAGCCAGCTGTCGGAGGGGTCTTGTGGCGGCATTGTGTAGAGTTCGCTTTTGCGGGGGGCGAGGGCGACGTTGCCGTTGGAGATTCCTCCGTCGGGGTGGATGATGATAGAGATGCGGCGGGCGGGCTGTTGGAGTGTGTTGGGGTGGGCGTAGAGGCGCGCATAGAGGTTTGCCATTCGCTGGGCGTTGGTCTCAAAGAAGTCGGGATAGATGAGTTGGAAATGGTCGGTTTTGATTTGTTTCCAGCGGAGGGAGGGGCGATCCTGACCGAAGTTGACGAACTGCGCGGAGGCGGTGAGGGCAGCGAGGAGGAGGACGGCGAGGAGGAGGAGTTGACGGAGTTTCATAAGCGGGTTGTTAGGGGGCTGACAGCCGGGGCTGTTGTTGTTGTTATGGGGTGAAACGACGGAAGTCGGGTAAATGTTAGGGCACGATGAGCGGTGGTTTGGCGGCGCGGAGCATTTCGCGTTTTCCGGGCGGACCGGGTAGGCGGCTGAGGGTGAAGCCGACTTGCCGGAGGGCTTGTTTGACGATGCCTTTTACGCAATAGGTGACGAGTAGACCGCCCGGCAGCAGTGCGCGGTAGAAGCGTTCCAATACGTCGGGCGTCCAGAGGTGGGGCTGTACGTCGGGGTTGAAGGCATCGAAGAAGACGAGGTGGAAGCCGGCGGGGGCGTCGAGGGCGCGAAAGTCGGCGTGGTGTTTGCACAGTCGGAAGCAGGGGGTGATGGTCTGTTCTTGTTCCCACGCGACGTTGTGGAGGCGGCGGAAGAGCGACGGATCGGCAGCCGGGAGGAGGCGGGGGTAGTTGAGGCGGTCGGTTTCGTCGGGCGGGAGGGGGTATTTTTCGAGGCTGTGGTAGTCGACGGGCAGTTGATGTTCGTCGGCGTAGAGGAGGGTGAGGTAGGCGTTGAGCCCTGTTCCGAATCCCGCTTCGAGGATGCGCAGGGGCGCATCGGCGGTGATGGTAGCGGGGTGGACGGACAGGAAGTGTTCGATTCCCGCACGGATGAAGATGTGGCGTGACTCTTGTATCGCTCCGTGTATGGAGTGGTAGTGTTCGTTGAGCAGCGGTACGTAGAGGGTGACGCTACCGTCTTCCGTGGGGGTGATGGGGTGCATATTGTTTATCAGCAGATGGCTTTTCGCAGGAGGTTGATAAATTCGATGACGTCGTTTTCGGTGGTGTCAAAGGCGCATACCCAGCGTATTTCGGAGGCATCCTCGTCCCAGATGTAGAAGAAGCATTCGTTTTGGAGTGCTTTTATTTTTTCGCGGGGGAGGATGGCGAATATTTCGTTTCCCTGTACTTGTTGTGTGATTTGTATGCCGGGAATTTTGGCGGCTTCTGTGGCAAGTAGTTGCGCCATTTGGTTGGAATGGGCAGCGGTGCGTAGCCATAGCCCGTCTTGTAGGACGGCGGAGAATTGCGCGGCGATGAAGCGTGTTTTTGAATGTAGCTGCATCATTTGTTTGCGGATGAAGGGGATGAAGGTGGCGATGGCGGGGTCGAAGAAGATGACTGCTTCGCCGAACATCATTCCGTTTTTGGTTCCTCCGAAGCTCAGGACGTCGATGCCGACGCGGGCGGTGATGTCGCGCGGGTCGCAGCCGAGGTAGGCGACGGCGTTGGCAAGGCGTGCGCCGTCCATGTGGACGAAGAGTCCGTTGGCGTGGGCGAAGTCGCAGATTTCACGCAGCTCGTCGGGGGTGTAGACGGTCCCGAGTTCGGTACATTCCGTGAGGGAGATGACTTTGGGCTGTACGTGGTGTTGGTCGCCGAAGCCGTGCATGTGGTTTTGGATGAGCCCGACGGTGAGTTTACCATCGAAAGTGGGGACGGTGAGCAGTTTGCTGCCGCTTTGTTTTTCGATGGCTCCGCATTCGTCAACGTTGATGTGTGCTGTTTCGGCACAGATGATGGCTTGGTAGGATTTCGTGAACGCCGACAGGCTGAGGATGTTTGCCCCCGTGCCGTTGTAGACGAAGAATACTTCTACCTCGTCGCCAAAAATTTTTTTAAAGTCGCCGACGGCTTTGTCGGTGAAGACGTCGTCCCCGTAGGAGGGTTGATGTCCGTAAGAACATTCTTCCAATGCTTTTAGTACTTCCGGCAGTACACCGGAGAAGTTGTCGCTTCCGAATCCTCGTATCATAATTTATTGGTTTGAGTCGTTTGTTATGAGGATTCAAAGGTACAAATTATTTTTGTCGGATGAAATCAGACGCTTAAAAAGTGAGGATAAAATGTTAAAACGGTCGCTTTTTG
>JAVXFZ010000046.1:0-1428 GCA_036657595.1 Odoribacter sp.
GATGAAATCAGACGCTTAAAAAGTGAGGATAAAATGTTAAAACGGTCGCTTTTTGCCCTGTGAAAAAGGGGATGCGAGGGTCTTTACACCCGGTTTCCGTCGGAACGGGGAGGAGCGTGACGGGGCGGCGCGGAGCCTTGTGAGTGGGCGGCGGAGGGGGTGTTTCTCGCGTTGTTGTGTGGTTTACTATCTTTTCCTCGCGTTGTTTTTGTGGATACGCTTGCCAGTGGTTTGTTGTGTTTTACCACAGGCTTGGGCTCCGGCTCCGGATCGACGGACAGGTCGTTCTCAAATTCCCAATGGCGGGAAAGGGAGTAGTCGCTTTTGTCTTCGGCGGCGAAGTAGGCGAAGATGTGGGCGTTTTTCCCCATAAATGGGATGAGGGGGAAGGTGGCGGTTCCTTCGCTGCGGGTGACGGTGCCCCATAGAATGGGGAAGGAAAGGGGAAATTCTTCTTTTATGGCGACGACGTAGAGGCGGTCGGTGGGCGCGCCGCAAAATTCGTCGGGGTCGAATTTCCACGAGAGGGAGGCGGTTGTGCCGCCGGTGTAGGAGAATCGCCAGTTGGCGGGCTGTGGCAGACCGCCGTCGCTGATGTAGAGTTTTTCGTAGTCACCGATTTTGCGGTCGGGACAGAAGACGGCACGGTTGCGCCGCATAAAGAGGTTGCGGGGCATCAGCCGTGAGCCTTTGCTGAGCGCACGCCACGAGTCTTTGACGGTGTCTTGTAAGTATTCGTAGAAGAGGGTGCAGTTGGCAAAGATGTCTTGACATTCTTGCTGTTTGGGGGTAGTTTTTTTGCGTTTGTGGTACGCGTAGAGACGAACGTAGGTGGTCCCGCGCCATTGGTAGTAGATGGAGTTGCCCAACCGTCCTCTCAGGTTTTGGAATAAAGGAGATGCAATTGCCATAGTTGATCGGTTTTAAAAGATGATTCTTTCCGTTAAAATAATCATTCCCAGCACGATGTTCTCTTTTCGGGGAGTAAGTTACGATCTTTTTTCTAAAAAGCAATGTTTTTTACGATTTTTTTTAGTAATATTGTAAAAAAAAAAGAAGGAAGCGTTTTTGTGCCCGCCGCAAGGGAAAGGAGGAGAAAGTATGGCAAAAGTATGGCAAGAAATGGCGGGAAGTATAGCAAAAGTATGGCAAGAAATTGCCGATAGTATAGCAAAAGTATAGCAAAAGTGTAGCAAGAAATGGTGGGAAGTATGGCAAAAGTATAGCAAAAGTATGGCAAGAAAACGCGGAGAGTGTAGCAAAAGTATGGCAAAAGTGTAGCAAGAAATAGTGGGAAGTGTAGCAAAAGTGTAGCAAGAAATAGTGGGAAGTATAGCAAAAGTATGGCAAAAGTATGGCAAGAAACTGCCGATAGTGTAGCAAAAGTATAGCAAAAGTGTAGCAAGGAAACGCGGAGAGTATAGCAAA
>JAVXFZ010000046.1:1528-20030 GCA_036657595.1 Odoribacter sp.
ACTTCTTCCACGTTTTTCTAACTTTTCCCCCGCGCTTTCGCCCGATATGCCTTTTTTTGGGGGGAGGGTTTTCTTTTTTGTTGTCTTATTCTTTTTTGCGGAAGATCCATCGGAGGATAAAGAGGAAGATGAGGAGGGAGGAGAGGAAAAGCAGGAAATGTCCGTATGCCAAGTCGGGTCGTTTGTGCAAGAGGGCGATGGCTCCAATGAAGAGTCCGACGAGAAGAATGGCATACGCCATCCTTGATGCGCCGTTGACGAACATTCGGCGGATGTCGGGCATATCCATAAATTGCAGTTCGTGTTTGATTTCTCCCTGTTTGAGTTTATAGAGGATCTCGCTGATGTCGGCGGGGGCAGTTTTCAGCAGGTTGACGTATCCTTTGAGGGTCTGGTAGATTTCGGCGGCTATTTTGCGAGGGGAGAATTGTTGTATCACGATTTCTTTGGCGTAGGGTAGGATGAGTTTGGCAAATGGGATGTCGGGGTCGAGGCGTTCGGCGACTTTTTGGATGGTGGCGAGCGATTTGGCGAGCATAAAGATGCCGGAGGGGAGGCATAGTTCGTATTGTGTGATGAGGGCGATACAATCTTGCACCATTTTGGCATAATTGAGTTTTGCGATGGGCGTTTGCGCCTGTCGTTTGATGAGTTGGTGGAGGCTGAAAATCAGGTCGTCGCGTTTTTCAAAGAATCGCTGTTCACAGAGGCGGATCATCGCGTCGGCTAAAGCGATGGGGTCGCGTCGGGCGAATCCGATGGAGATGCCGGCGAGGAAGTCCATTTCGCGGGGACGGAGGACGCCGACCATCCCAAAGTCGATGAATGCGACACGGTTGCCGGGTAGAACGAATAGGTTGCCGGCGTGTGGGTCGGCGTGGAAGAAGCCTTCTTTGAAGATCATTGTGAGGAGTGCCTCCGCGCCGTTGCGGGCAATGATGCGGGGGTCGAGTCCGGCGGCGCGTAGCTCGTCGGGGTCGTCGGGGGGGATGCCGAAGATGCGTTCGAGGAGGAGGAGCCGCTGGGTGGTGTATTTTTGGAGGACGTGTGGGATGCAGACGCGCGGGTTGTCGCGGAAGATGTCGCGGAAGCGGAGGAGGTTGGAGGCTTCGTTGTAGTAGTTGAGTTCTTTAAAAATGCTTTCGCCGAAGTCATCGACGACGCCGGTGATGTTGATGGCAGCGAGTTCGGTAAATTCGCGGGCGAGCTTTTGTGCGACATAGTGCATCAGGTAGAGGTCGAGTTTGATTTTTTGGTCGATGTTCGGTCGTCTGATTTTGACGATGACATCTTTTCCGTTTTTCATTCTTGCGGCGTATACCTGTCCGATGGAGGCGGAGGCGATGCAATGTGGGTTGAAGTCGAGGAAGACATCTTTGAGGGGTGCGCCGAGTTCGTTTTCGATGAGTCGGATGGCGAGCGAATCGTCGAAGGGGAAGGCGTTGGTTTGCAGTTTTTTAAGTTCTTTGCGGAAGCGGTCGGAGAGGATGTCGGGTCGGTCGGCAAGGATTTGTCCGAATTTGATGTAGGTGGGACCGAGGTCTTCGATCACGAGGCGGAGCCGCTCCTGCGTGGTGTAGACGGGCAGTCGGCGGCGGATGCGGCGGTTGCGGATGTGTCGTCCGATGAAGGTGTGGTTGAGCATTTCGCGGGTGGCGTGTTTGGCGAGTATGCCCATTATTTGGAACATACGGATGATTTTGAGATAGCCCACGTAGAGGTCGGTCAGTCGCATAGGGGGGAGGCGTTAGGGGTGGTGTGGGGGGAGTCGTTGTCGGCGAGGCGGCGGTCGAGGCGTTCGAGGGTGTCGGCGAGGCGACGGAGGGTGTGGGCGAGCTGTTTGTCGTCGGTGGCGGTGTCGGCGGGGCGGGGCGGGAGGGAGGTTTTGAGGGCAGCGAGGAGGACGGCGACGTGGTTGCCGAGCTGACGGGCGGCGGCGGGGTTGCGGTCAGTGTGTTGCGTGATGAGGGCGGCGACGCGGTTGATAAATGCCTCGCGGTCGCTGAGGGTGGCGGTGAGGGAGGTGCGCAGGAGCAGGTATAAAATTTCGGTGTTCATCGAGGTGTATTATTAAGGTATTATTTTTCGGTTAAACGGAAATCGGAGGGGGAAGGTTGAGTTTTATCGAAAAATCGTTGGCGGCAGGAAGGGGGACGGGCTTCGTCGGTTTGTTTGTTTATTTACTTATTTCTTGCTGTTTTTTGGATGTAAAGTAGTAGTTTTGTGGGCGTATATAAAAATGAAAGTATATGAGTTTCGGCATAGCAGATTTGAGTATCATTCCGATTCGGAGAGAGCCATCGGAGCGGAGTGAGATGGTGTCACAGCTTCTTTTCGGGGAGCTGTATGAGGTGTTGGAGGAGGCGGAGAAATGGGTGCGGGTGCGGGTGTCGCACGATGGTTATGAGGGTTGGATCGACCGTAAGATGAGTTTGCCGGTGACGGATGCGTATGCGGCGCGTTATCGGGCAGAGTCGCCGGTGTTGACGACGGAGGTTTTCAATATCCTGATGAAGGAGGGCGATTTTGGGAGTAAGCTGGTGGTGTCGGGAAGCGTATTTCCTTTTCTGGATGCGGAGACGAAGCGGTTGGAGGTGGGCGATGGGGTGTATACGTTGGTGAGCCGGATGAAGGAGGTGGGGATCGACACGTTGCGGGATTTGGTGGTGGAGTATGCGCTGATGTATTACAATACTCCTTATTTATGGGGGGGACGCACGCCTTACGGGATCGACTGTTCGGGGCTGTCGCAGATGGTGTATCGGATGGCGGGGATTGATTTGCCGCGTGATGCCTCGCAGCAGGTGTTGTTGGGAGAGGGTTTTACGTTTGTGGAGGAGGCGTTGCCGGGCGATTTGGCATTTTTCGGGGATGAAGCGGGAGGGGTGACGCACGTGGGGGTGTTGTGGGAGCAGAACCGTATCATCCACGCCTCGGGTCGGGTGCGGGTAGACCGGATCGATCATCAGGGTATTTTCAACGAGGAGTTGAAGCGTTATACGCACACGTTGAAGGTGATCAAGCGGCTGATCCGGGAGGATTGAGGCGGCGGCGGAGGCTCAGAGGAGGCGGGCGGCGTCGGGACCGGTGCAAAAGAGGAGGTCGAGGATAGAGAGGTCGGGGGTGAAGGGGAAGCGGTCGTTAAAAGTCTGCCGGTAAGGGCGGAGGGGGAGCGGTACGGCGGGCGTGCGTCGAGCCGGTTTGGGGTGGATGGCGTTTCGCAGGTCGGTGTCGTCGGGATCGGGGACGGCAAGGTAGTCGTCCGAGAGGCGGAGGTTGCTGTGTAGGGGGATGATTTCAAGTATCTTTTCTAATAAGACCGTGTTGAGGTCGAATAAATAAGTTTCTTTTCTTTCAAAGTAGGGCATCAATTCGTCGATGTAGTAATCATAGTAGGGAGAATTTTTGTAGGCGGAGGTGATGCCACGCAGGTGAATTTTCTGCCACGGTTCGGCGTAGATGATTTTAAGGTCGCGGATGAGTGTTTTGCTGTTCGCTTTTGCCACCGGAACGGTAAGGGGGATGACACCGTTGGCGGAGAGGAGGAGGCATCGGTTGCGGTAGCTTTGTTTGGCGAAATTTTCAAATTGTTCGATGACTACCTCAGGGGCTTGCTTGATGGCTGCGAAATAGGATACGGGAGGAAAGTAGGCGGTGGAGAGGAGGAGGGTGTTCATCTTTTGGAGGTCTAAATGTGGTTTGTTTTTTTCGGCGGTAAAGGTAGTTTTTTTTGAGAAGGTGTGCAAGGCGGGGGGTGAGATCTGCGGGGAGCCTTTTGTGGCGGGGAGGGTCGGCTTTTCGGGGGAGGGTCGCTCGCTCTCTTTGTAAGGTATGAAAACGATGGTTGATCAGTGATGCGAGATATGCAAATATTTTTTGTTAATTTTTTAATAAATGTTTGGAAACTTCTAAAATTCTTCCTACCTTTCGGAGGCTGAACGAAAATATTCTTTGAAAAATGAAACCTTTCGGAAAGCCCGTTCGTATAAAGGTTGGGTTCGCAAAAGAACTCGGCGGCGTATGTTATAGATAGCAAAACATTGGATACGAATGTAAGTGGATGTTAAATATTGATAATTAGCTAATTGTGGACTGATGTTTGTTATACAACCCTGAATAGATTGAAAAAACTTAAAGTGTAATTTGATGAAACTTGAAGTGAAAATTAACGATCCTTTATTAGAGCCTTATCTTCCGGTGATTCGCCGGAGGGCAGAACAGAATGTGTTGAAAGAATTGGAGTTTACGGATGGGAGGCGTAAGTTGTCGGATGTTTTTAACAATCATTTGTATTTTGGTTTACACCACGAGGCGGAAGGGGGTTGGACGTTTCGTGAATGGGCACCGTCGGCAACGGCGATGTATATGGTTGGCGATATGAGTGGTTGGAAACGGCAAGAGACGTATCGGATGAAGAAGTTGTCGAGGGGTGTGTGGGAGTTGCAGTTGCCGGAAGAGGCTCTTGAAAGAGGGATGAAGTATAAGCTGTGGATATTTTGGGAGGGCGGCGGCGATGAGCGATTGCCGGCTTATGTTCATCGGGCGGTGCAGGACGAGGAGACGAAGATTTTTTCTGCTGAGGTTTGGGACCCGGAGACGCCTTACGAATGGCGTAATCCTCGAATGAAGCGGGTGTCGAATCCTTTGATTTATGAGGCGCACGTGGGGATAGCGACGGAGGATCGGCGGGTGTCTACGTTTCAGGAATTTCGGTTGTATATATTGCCCCGTATTGCCAATTTGGGCTATACGGTGGTCCAGTTGATGGGTTTGCAGGAACACCCTTATTATGCATCGTTCGGCTATCAGATCTCTAATTTTTATGCGGTGAGTTCGCGTTTCGGAACGCCGGATGATTTGAAGGAATTGGTCGATGCCGCGCACGGCTATGGGATTGCGGTGGTGATGGACTTGGTACAGTCGCACGCCGTGAGGAATGAGAAAGAGGGATTGAGCTGTTTTGCGGGCGATTATAATCAATATTTTTATCCGGGCGAACGGGGGAAACATCCGCTGTGGGATTCGCGTTGTTTTGATTACGGGAAGAATGAGGTGATCGGCTTTCTGCTGTCGAATTGTAAATATTGGTTGGAGGAGTTCCATTTGGACGGTTTCCGCTTTGACGGGATAACGAGTGTCATCTATTGGGATCACGGGATCCACCGCGATTTCACGAGCTATGCGTGTTACTATGACGGGAATGAGGATGAGGCGGCGATCACTTACCTGA
Source organism: Odoribacter sp. (assembly GCA_036657595.1). GTDB lineage: Bacteria > Bacteroidota > Bacteroidia > Bacteroidales > Marinifilaceae > Odoribacter. The sequence continues at coordinate 6,759 of JAVXFZ010000046.1, forward strand.
CGCTGGCAAATCGTTTGATTCACGAGGTGAATCCGGAGGCGATTACGATAGCGGAGGATGTGAGCGGTATGCCGGGATTGGGGATGGCGATAGAAGAAGGCGGAATGGGGTTTGACTTTCGGATGAGTATGGGGACACCGGAGTGTTGGATGAAGCTGGTGAAGTATAAACCGGACGAGCTGTGGAAGATGGAAGAACTGTATTATGAACTGACCAATAAACGGGAGGACGAGCATACGATCAGCTATGTGGAGTGTCACGATCAGGCGATCGTGGGGAATCTGACCTTGTTTTTCCGGATGTTGCAGCGGGATATATATACCTCGATGGTGGACCGTTTCCGCACCTTAAAAGTGGAGCGGGGAATGAGTTTGCACATGATGATCCGTCTTTTGACCCTGACGACGGCGGGAGACGGATATTTGACTTTTATGGGGAATGAGTTTGGGCACCCCGAATGGATAGATTTACCGCGTAAGGGAAATCTATGGAGTTATGAAAAGGCCCGCCGATTGTGGAGTTTGGTAGATGATCAACGCTTGCTTTTTCACTTTTTGAATGACTTTGATCGGGCTATGATTGCGTTGGTTAAATCGGCGGGTTTCTTAGTTGAACGTCCTCAACTGTTGGTGGTGAACGAGGAAAAACAATTGTTGATCATCAAGCGGAAGGATTATATTTTCGTATTCAATTTTAGTCCGCAGCGTTCGTATGCGGAATTTGTGTTTGCGGCTGATCCGGGGAAATACCAAATGGTGTTGAACACCGACAGCCATTGCTTCAACGGGGGAGGTCGATTGGTGGACGATCAGGAACATTTTACTATGTTCCGCAAGGGAGGGCAGACATTGTGCCTCTATATCCCCACACGGATCGCGATGGTATTACGGAAAATAGATTAACAGCAGAGTATTGATAAAAAAAATAAACGGCTATGACTTATTTGAAGTTTAACAAAAATGAATTGGTGAATCTGGAGTATTCCCTGAAACGGGAGGTGTTGGCAACAAATCGTGCCGGCGGCTATCTTTCGACGACCATCATCGGGTGTAATACACGTAAATATCACGGCTTATTAATCGTTCCTGTGGAAGAGTTCGGGGGGGAGAATCAGGTGCTTCTGTCGAGCTTGGACGAAACAGTCGTACAACACGGTCAGGCATTTAATCTCGGCATCCATAAGTACCCGGGCGTTTACGATCCCAAAGGACATAAATATATCGTTAATTTTGAATATGAACCGGTCTATACTCTGACGTATCGGGTGGGGGGAGTGATCCTGAAAAAAGAAATCGTGCTGGTACACAACGAGTCGCAAGTGCTGATCCGTTACACGCTGGTGGAAGCCCATTCGGAGACCTCCTTGCGATTAAAGCCTTTCCTTGCCTACCGGAGCATCCACTGCTTGTCAAAAGCCAACCTGACGGTAAATGCAAAATATCAGAAGGTCGAAAACGGGATCCGGTCGAAATTGTACACCGGCTTCCCCTCGCTGAATATGCAGATCAGTCGTGAAAATGAGTTCATCGCAACACCCGATTGGTATTACGATGTGGAATATACAGAGGAGCAAAACCGCGGTTATGACTACCGGGAAGATCTCTTTGTGCCGGGTTATTTTGAATTTCCAATCAAGAAAGGGGAAAGCATCGTATTCTCGGCATCGGTGGAGGAGGCAGTGCCTTCGCGACTGAAAACAAAGTTCGAGCGATTGGTGAAAGAACGGGCTCCCCGCGACAGCTTTGAGAATTGCCTGAAATATTCCGCCTCGCAGTTTATCGTGCGGAAGGGAAAAGATACGGAGATCGTGGCAGGCTACCCTTGGTTTGGGGCGTGGGGACGGGATACGTTGATCGCTTTGCCGGGCTTGACCTTGTCGGCGACGGGAGATACGAAGACGTGCAAGGAGGTGCTGGACACAATGTTGCGACAGTTGAAAGACGGTCTGTTCCCGAATGTGGGAAAAGGTCGGACGGCATCCTATAATTCGGTGGATGCCTCGATGTGGTTCTTTTGGGCGGTGCAGCAATATGGAGAGGCGATCGGCGACGATGCCGCCGTGTGGAAGAGCTACGGAAGGGCAATGAAAAAGATCTTGCGGACTTTCCGGAAAAGAGAAACCCCCTTCCTACAACTGGCAATGACGTCCTTGATTTGGGCAGACATACCGGGAAAGGCATTCACGTGGATGGATGCGATTGTCAACGGCGTGCCGGTGACTCCCCGCGGCGGTTATACGGTGGAGGTCAACGCACTCTTATATAATGCGGTTTGCTATACCTTGCACTTAGCGCGAGAGGCGAGGGATAGGGTTTTTGTGAAGGAATGGGAGATGATGCCGGAACGCATACAGACCTGCTTCCTACTGATGTTTTGGAGACCCAGCAAAGGTTATCTCGCCGATTATTTGGGGAATGATGGACGAAATTTGTTTGTCCGTCCGAATCAGGTGATCGCCTGTTCGTTGCCATACAGTCCGCTGACCGATGAGATGAAGCGGAGCGTACTGAAGGTGGTGAAGCAGGAATTGCTGACACCGAAAGGCTTGCGCACCTTAGCACCGAAGAATCCTTCTTATGTGGGCACTTACGAGGGCGATCAGCCGACCCGCGACCGGGCTTATCACCAAGGGACCGTATGGCCTTGGCTGATGGGACATTATATTGAAGCCAATCTCCGGCTGTACGGTTCTTCTTTTATGCTGACAGCAGAGGAATTGTTGCAGGCGTTTGAAGAAGATATGACGGTGTACGGCGTTTGTTCGATCGGCGAGGTGTACGACGGTAATCCTCCCTATACACCGAACGGCTCGATCTCACAAGCGTGGAGCGTAGCGGAGATCTTGCGCAGTAAAGCCCTGATCGAGAAATACCGCAAAGAGGGGTTCTAAAAAAGGGAGAGCATACTAATAACACGAAGAATATGATGAAGACGAAAGTATTAATGTTCGGATGGGAATTTCCACCCCATATCGCAGGAGGATTGGGGACAGCGTGTCTCGGTTTGACAAAAGGCTTATCGAAACAGGAGGTGGAGGTGTTGTTTGTGATGCCGAAAGCAAGCGGCGATGAAGACCGGTCGGCAGCCCGAATCATCAGCGCGAGCGAGGTGGAGTCGTTGTACGAATACCAAGATGTGGAAGAATACTGGAAGTATATTCATTTTATGGAAATCGGTTCAAACCTGATGCCTTATATGGACCCCGAACGATTTGAACGGGAGGTGAACCGCGAAGTGTTGGAGGGGAAAAAGGAAAACCATATCGCTTTTAAGAATAAATATGAATTTTCCGGCAAATACGGGTCGAACCTGATGGAAGAGGTGGCGCGCTATGCGCTGGTGGCAGCGACCATTGCCGGACAACAGGAATTTGATGTCATCCACGCTCACGACTGGCTGACGTATGCCGCCGGCATCGCCGCCAAACGGATTTCGGGCAAACCACTGGTGATCCACGTACACGCAACGGAATTTGACCGCTGCGGCGAACACATCAATCAGGAGGTCTACGAGCTGGAACGGCAGGGAATGCTGGAAGCCGACCGGGTGATTACGGTCAGCCACCTGACACGCAACATCGTCGTCAACCGTTACGGCATTGACCCCAACAAGGTGGTGACCGTACACAATGCCGTCGATTTCCAGTCGTACACCGATGTGGACGTGGAACGGGGGGTGAAGGAGAAGGTGGTGACCTTCCTCGGACGGATCACTTTCCAGAAGGGACCGGAGTATTTTATCGAGGCGGCAAATAAGGTATTAAAACGTTATCCGAACGTCCGTTTTGTGATGGCGGGGAGCGGGGATATGATGAATCGTTCGATTCGTCGGGTGGCAAAGTTGAAGATTGCCACGCGCTTTCATTTCACGGGCTTTCTGCGAGGACAGGACGTCCAGCGTATGTTCGCCCACAGCGATGTATATGTGATGCCCTCGGTGTCCGAACCTTTTGGCATCTCTCCACTGGAGGCTATGCGGTCGGGCGTACCGACGATCATCTCCAAGCAATCGGGCGTGGCGGAGGTGTTGAAACACGCCATCAAAGTGGACTTTTGGGATGTCGATGCATTGGCAGATGCCATCTATGCGCTGCTGTCTTATCCGGCGTTGTCGGCATTTACTACCAAGTACGGGCTGTGTGAGGTGAACACGCTGAAATGGGAAAATGCAGCTTTTCAACTGAAGGAGATCTATGAAGAGGTGATAAAACGATGAGAAAAAAGAGGGAAAGCAACGGAGGGGACAGGCTACCGAAACGATCAAAAAAGAATATTAATTATTAGTACGATATTATGGATAAGAAGACATTGTGTTTGTATTTTCAGGTTCATCAGCCGATCCGTTTGAGAAAATATCATTTTTTCGATATTGGTAAGAACAGCGACTATACAGATGATTTTGCCAATGATTCAATGATCCGTCAGGCGGCAGAACGTTGTTATCTACCGGCAAATCAACTGATGTTGGAGTTGATACAGAAATATGGAAAGAATTTCAAGGTGAATTTTTCTATCTCCGGAATAGCGATGGAGCAGTTTGAACGATACGCACCGGAGGTGATCGACAGCTTCCGGAAATTGGTGGCGACGGGCAGCGTGGAGCTGTTGTCGGAAACCTATTCCCATTCTTTGGCGTGTATGGTGGACGAGGCGGAATTTAAAAAACAGGTGGATTTACACACAGAGCTGATGAAACGGGTGTTCGGCGTGAAACCGGTGAGCTTCCGAAATACGGAATTGGTGTATTCGGACGAGGTGGGGGAGATGGTGGAACGTATGGGCTATAAAACGATGCTGACGGAGGGCGCACGGCATATCTTGGGTTGGAAAAGTCCCGATTATGTCTATACCAATGCGCTTCAACCGAAGTTGAAGCTGCTGTTGAAAAATTCCAACCTCAGCGATGACATCGCTTTTCGTTTTTCAGACTGTAAATGGGGGCAATGGCCACTGACAGCCGATAAGTATGCCACTTGGCTGAATGAGGCGGACGGCGAACTGGTCAATCTGTTTATGGATTACGAGACATTTGGTGAACGACAGGGGGAAGAAAGTGGCATCTTTGACTTCTTGGCAGCCTTGCCGGAAGAGGTCTACGCCTCCACCTCTTTCGAGTTCCAAACCGTTCAGGAGGCGGCGGAAAAACATCAACCGGTGGCTTCGCTGCACGTGCCTTTTCCTATTTCGTGGGCGGATGAAGAACGGGATTTGACGGCTTGGCTGGGGAATGAATTACAGAACGAGGCATTTGAAGAATTGTATAAACTGAAGGATCAGGTGAAGAAGTTGGCGGATGCCGATATTAGCCGTGATTTCGACCGTTTGCAGGCAAGCGACCATTTCTATTATATGTGTACGAAGTTGTTCTCAGACGATGCGGTGCGCCGATACACCACGCCTTACGACACCCCCTACGAGGCTTTTATTAATTATATGAATGTGTTGAGCGATTTGATCCTGCGCGTGGAAAATAAGCAGGAGGAACAAAAAATGAAAGCAAAGGAATAATCTTTTCGTATTTAGAGCGAAATGATTACTTTGCGGTGCGATTTAACAAGGATAATAAATATGGAGGATCAGAAATTAAAGAATCCGGCTTATCTGTTTGAAGTGAGTTGGGAGGTTTGTAATAAAGTGGGGGGAATCCATACGGTGATCTCGACGAAGGCACTGAATATGGTGAAGGAATACAGTAACAATCACATCCTGATAGGACCCGATGTATGGCGATATACGGAGCAAAATCCGGAATTTATCGACGACCAACGTTTATTCCGGTCGTGGCGACAGTGGGCAGCACAGGAGGGTTTGCGCATCAAGGTGGGACGTTGGAATGTCGTCGGACAACCGATCGTCGTCTTGGTGGACTTTAGTACGTTTATTACACAGAAAGATGCCCTGTTTGCTTCTTTTTGGGAGAAATACAAATTGGATTCCATCAGCGGACAATGGGATTATATCGAACCTGCCTTGTTTGGTTATGCGGCGGGAAAGGTGATAGAGAGTTTCGTGCGCTTCCATTCTTCCATCCGCCAACGAGTGGTCGCACAATTCCACGAATGGATGACGGGAGTGGGATTGCTGTATCTGAAAGATGTGATGCCGCAGGTGGGCTGTGTGTTTACCACACACGCGACGGTACTCGGACGTTGTGTCGCGGGAAATAACTTGCCGCTGTACAGTGCGATGAAAACTTATGTGCCGGAAGAATTGGCGCGACGCTTTAATGTCGTGTCGAAACAGTCGTTGGAAAAAGCAGCGGCACAAAATGCGGATTGCTTTACCACCGTCAGCGAGATCACGGCGATGGAGTGTGCTCATTTTTTAGGCAAGAAAGTGGATCTTGTCACCCCCAATGGTTTTGAGAACGTGTTTACTCCCACCGATGAAGAATGGGAGGGCAAACGACGAGTTGCCCGAGAAAAGTTTTTGCAGGTGGCACAGGCTTTACTGGAAAGACCGGTTGCCGAGGATGCCCTCTTGCTTTGCATTAGCGGACGGTATGAATTTAAAAATAAGGGCATTGATGTCTTCATTGATGCAATGGGTGCCCTCAATCGCGGTGGTGGACTTCAAAAAGAGGTCTACGCTTTTATTTTAGTGCCTGCCGGACATTCAGGAGCCAATAAGGAGTTACTTCATAACATCGAACAACCCTATAAGCCCATCGCGAATGGTACGGTTTATTTGACACATTATCTGAATGATACGGCACACGATTCCGTGATGAACCGGATCCAAAGCCAGCAACTGTTGAACTCATCGAACGATCGCGTGAAGATCTTTTTCGTACCGAGCTATCTGAATGGTGACGACGGTATCTTTAATATGCCTTATTACGATCTGCTGATCGGTATGGACTTGACGGTATTCCCGTCTTATTACGAGCCTTGGGGCTACACTCCGTTGGAAAGCCTTGCGTTTAAGGTTCCAACGATCACCACCACCTTGGCAGGCTTCGGTCTGTGGGTGAAAGAGCATTACAAAATGGCGCATCCGGGCATAGAGGTGATCCATCGCATTGACGGCGATGATCCTTCGGTGGTGACGGCGATTGCCGAGTGGGTGAGAAAAAATACACTGATCACTGCCACAGAGATGAACAAAGAGCGGGAGAATGCCAGAGAGGTATCGCAGATCGCTCTTTGGGACCATTTGGTGACGTATTACAAACAGGCGTATGCCATCGCTTTAGAGCGGGTGAGCGGGCGATTGAAGGATTTTCCGATCCGGGAAAATGAGTCGGTGTCTTATATTGAAAAACCACTGACGGTGAATACACCCAGTTGGGTGAGCGTGCTGATCCATCGCTCTATCCCTGAAAAATTGATCGCCTTGGAGGAATTGTCGAAGAATCTTTGGTGGGCTTGGCACGACGAAGCCCGCGAACTGTTCCGGATGATTGATGTGGAAAAATGGAGGGAATGTGGACATAATCCGATCTTACTGCTGGATTCTATTTCTTTGAATCGCTATAAACAATTGGAGAGTGATCCCGGATTTGTGCATAAATTGGAAAGTGTCTACCGCCAATTTAATGAATATATGGCAGGCAAAAAAGAGATGTCGGGAGACGGGGTCGCCTATTTCAGTATGGAATATGGATTGCATACTTCGTTGAAAATATATTCCGGCGGTCTGGGCATTTTGGCGGGAGATTATTTGAAAGAGGCGAGCGATAAGGGAACAAAGATTACCGCTATCGGTTTGCTGTACCGCTACGGTTATTTCACCCAGAAATTATCGGCAACGGGAGAACAGGAGGCGGAGTATGAAGCACAAGATTTTATGAAGATCGCCGTGTCGCCCGTGAGGGACGAACAGGGAAATTGGCAACTGATCTGCTTGGTGTTTCCGGGACGTAATTTGTATGCCCGAATATGGCGTGTCGATGTCGGACGGATCGAACTTTATCTGCTGGATACCGATTTTGAAGATAATCTGCCGGAAGACCGAACGATCACACATCATCTGTATGGAGGAGATTGGGAAAATCGCCTGAAACAGGAATTGTTGCTGGGATGCGGCGGTATTCAGGTGTTGCGGAAGTTGGGGATTGAAGCAGCTACTTATCATTGCAATGAAGGACACGCTGCCTTTACGGGACTGGAACGCTTGAAGGAATATATCGTGGAGAAAAATCTCTCGTTCGCCGAAGCAATGGAGGTGGTGCGCTCGTCTTCTTTGTTTACAACCCATACCCCCGTTCCTGCCGGACACGATTCGTTCTCTGAAAATATGCTGCGTACTTATATTTCATATTATGCCGATCGCTTGAAAATCAGTTGGGAGCAATTGCTGGGATTGGGCAAAATTAATGTGGAAGATTCCAACGAGAAGTTTTCGATGAGCTTTCTGGCAGCTAATATGGCAGAGGAAATAAATGGCGTGAGCTGGTTACACGGAGAGGTGAGTAAGGATATTTTTAAGGGGATGTGGCCGGGATATATGCCGGAAGAGCTGCATATCAGTTATGTGACAAACGGCGTGCATTATCCCACTTGGGCTGCACCGGAATGGAAAAAGATTGAAGAACCACTCTTTGGAGAGGATTTTAAAAATCACCATTACGATAAAAAATGTTTTGAAGAGATATACAAAGTGCCGGATTCCGTTGTTTGTGAAGTACGAACGGGCTTACGCAAGCGTTTGATTGATTATATCAAAGACCTGTTGACAAATGATGTCGCCACGACGTATTTTACACCCCGACAGGTGATTAAAATCCGGGAGACCTTGAAAGAGGATGTTTTAACGATCGGCTTTGCACGCCGTTTTGCCACTTATAAGCGCGCCCACTTGCTGTTTCGTAACTTGGAACGGCTGGATGAGATTGTCAATAGTCCGGTACATCCCGTGCAGTTTATCTTTGCCGGTAAAGCTCACCCTGCCGACAAAGCGGGACAGGATTTGATCAAACGGATCGTAGAAGTTTCTAAATACCCACAATTTTTGGGGAAGATCATCTTCCTGCCAAATTACGATATGGATTTGGCTAAAAAAATGGTACAGGGAGTGGATGTCTGGATGAATACCCCGACACGTCCGCAAGAAGCCTCCGGTACGAGTGGCGAAAAAGCTGCGATGAACGGCGTGATGCATTTTAGTGTATTGGACGGTTGGTGGGTCGAAGGCTACCGTTCGGATGCGGGATGGATGCTACCGATGAAGCGTACATTTGAAAATCAGGCTCTTCAGGATGAACTTGATTCTGAAATGATTTATAATATTATTGACGATGAGATTGCTCCCCTGTTCTATGAACGGGATAGTAGCGGCATCTCTCCGAAATGGATCGGAACCGTGAAGAATACGATCGCTCGGGTCGCCTCTAATTTTACGACAAACCGGATGCTGGAAGATTATGAGAAACAATATTATATTCCAATGGCAGCCCGTTATCATAAGATGGTGGCAGATCATTATGCTATGGCAACGGAGATTGCCGAGTGGAAAAAACACATCTCCAGAGAATGGGACAGCGTGGAGCTGATCGGTGTCGATTTACCCAATCGTTCCAAAAAAATCATCGCTTTAGGTAAATCTTATTATGGCGAAGTGAGATTGGAAATCGGTGAACTGGATATGAACGAGGTGGGGGTAGAATTGGTGGCTGCCGAGCAGAAAGGCGGAAGACTGGTGATTCGGGAGAAACACGATTTCCTCCCTGTGGATCAGGAAAACGGGATCGCCCGCTATCATATTGATGTGACGGCTGATTCTCCGGGATTATTGATGCTGGCGATCCGGATTTATCCGAAGAACCGACTGTTGCCCCACCGTCAGGACTTTGCACTGGTGAAGTGGTTATAAAAAGGAGTTTTAAAAGTTCATAAAGTCATTGGGATCTTTGTCTTGCGCTTTTCCTTTCCGACGGATCGGGAAGTTGTCGTAGCCAAATACCCACAAAAGAGGATGACTTTATGAACTTTATCATTTTGTCATTTTTTATCTGGCACGGTATTTATTGTCGTGTAGGAGGGTCAATACTTTTTCTTTTACATCTCCCTGAATGATGATCTCTCCGTCTTTGACAGAACCGCCTACACCACATTTGTTTTTTAGCAGTTTAGCCAATTCTTTCAAATCCTCTTCCGTGCCGACAAAACCTTGTATGAGAGTGACGGTTTTGCCTTTTCGCTGCTTGGAATCAAGCATTACCCGAAGATTCTGTTTCTCCGGCGCAAGCGTTTCTTGCACTTCCGCCGTGTCTTGTTCGTACTGAAAGTTCGGATTGGTGGAATATACAATGTTGATCCGGTTCTTCTTTTCGTTTTTCATCGTGTCGTGATTAAAGGTACTCGTTCATTCGTATTCTTAATGAAAATACAAATATAGCGGTTTTTGTTTAATTTTCTGTTAAAGGGTTGTTTGTGAGAAAATAGAAAGTAATTTTGTACTCCGTAATATTATATGGACTGTGTGAGATGGTTTCTTGCCGTTGTAACTGTTGAAGCTATTGTAACTGATTTAACACTAAATAAGATGAATAAGATTCTGGAGAAAACGTACTTTTCTGAAAAAGTGGTACAAATGGTTGTTGAAGCACCATTGATAGCCCGCTCCCGGAAACCGGGTAATTTTGTAATTGTCCGAGTAGGGGAAAAAGGGGAACGAATGCCTTTAACTATCTCTGATGCGGACGTAAAACGCGGAACGATCACATTGGTCATTCAGAAGATGGGGGTGTCTTCGACTAAATTATGCGATTTAAACGAAGGTGATTATATAACGGACTTGGTCGGTCCGTTAGGAAAACCGACTCACATTGAGAAAGTAGGAACGGTATTAGCTTGCGGTGGCGGCGTGGGTATGGCTCCGCTGTTGCCCATTGTGCAGGGATTTAAAGCTGCCGGAAATAGGGTGATTACGATTATTGCTGCCCGAACAAAAGAATTGGTGATATTGGAAGATGAGGTGCGGAAAGTATCAGACGAGGTGATCGTGATGACGGATGACGGCAGTTATGGAAAACAGGGATTGGTGACAGCCGGGATGGAAGAGGTCATCCAACGGGAAAAAGTTGATTTGTGCCTGACACTCGGACCTGCCATTATGATGAAGTTTTGTTCTTTATTGACAAAGAAATATGAGATACCAACCATTGCCAGCCTGAATGCCCTGATGGTAGACGGTACGGGAATGTGTGGAGCTTGCCGGGTCACTGTCGGCGGAAAGATTAAGTTTACGTGTGTGGACGGACCGGAATTTGACGCTCATCAAATTGATTTTAATGAGATGTTATCGCGTTTGAGCGGGTTTAAGAATGCGGAAACGGTGAAAATGGATGAATTCATACATCACGGAGATTGTGCTTTGAGCGACCGTAATGCCGAATGGAGAAAAGAATTGAGAGAAGCTGTGAAGGCAAAAGACCGTACCGCTATTGAACGGGTGAAAATGCCCGAAAGGAGTGCCGCAGAACGGGTGACCAGCCAACGCTTGGAGGTCAATACCGGATTGTCGAAAGAAATGGCTATGCGCGAGGCTATACGATGTCAGGATTGTGTGAATCCAACTTGTATGGAAGGTTGTCCGGTGAGCATTGACATTCCCGGATTTATCAAGAATATAGAACGGGGAGAAATCCTTGAAGCTGCATCTGTATTGAAGAGAACCAGTGCCCTGCCGGCTGTTTGCGGACGGGTATGTCCTCAGGAAAAACAGTGCGAATCCAAATGTTTCTATTTGCAGAAGATGAAGAAGGCTCCGGTGGCTATTGGCTATCTGGAACGTTTCGCAGCAGATTTTGAACGGGAGTCCGGACAAATCTCTATCCCTGAAGTGGCAGCTCCCAATGGAATGAAGATCGCTGTGATCGGTTCGGGACCTTCCGGATTGTCATTTGCCGGAGATATGATTAAACGTGGATATGAAGTAACAGTTTTTGAGGCATTGCACGAAATAGGGGGCGTATTGAAATACGGTATTCCTGAATTTCGTTTACCGAACCATATCGTCGATGTAGAAATTGACAATCTACGCAAGATGGGTGTGAAATTCATCACGAATTTTATTGTCGGTATGACTGAAAGTATAGAAGATCTGAAGAAAGAGGGATTTAGTGGCTTTTACGTGGCTTCCGGTGCCGGATTACCTAACTTTATGAATATTCCGGGTGAGAACTCCAACGGAGTGTTGTCTTCCAATGAATACCTGACCCGCGTTAATTTGATGGGAGCTGATAATGAATTTTCAGATACTCCTGTCTATCGGGGCAAGAATGTAGTGGTCGTTGGCGGAGGAAATACCGCGATGGATTCCGTACGTACCGCTAAACGCTTGGGTGCTGAAAGAGCTATGATTGTATATCGCCGGAGCGAAGAAGAGATGCCTGCCCGTCTGGAAGAAGTGAAACACGCCAAAGAAGAAGGTTGTGAGTTTATCACACTGACGAATCCGGTGGAATATATAGCAGATGAGAAAAGTCGGGTAAAGCAAGTGAGGGTACAGAAAATGGCATTGGGTGAACCGGATGCCAGTGGACGTCGCAGCCCGGTGGCTGTTGCAGGAAGTGAATACCTGATTGATGCAGATGTGGTGGTGGTGGCAGTAGGGGTATCGCCGAATCCGATCGTACCGCGCTCGGTAGCCGGTTTGGAATTATCCCGCAAAGGAACCATCGTTGTGGATGAATCTACGATGCAGTCTAATCTACCTGAATTTTATGCCGGCGGGGATATCGTTCGGGGCGGTGCAACCGTGATCTTAGCAATGGGAGACGGACGACGTGCCGCAGCAAGTATGGACGAACAGTTGAAAGGTGTGAAGTAAGATTTTCATTCAATAAAAAAAGAGGCTGCCGATATGGCAACACTGACTCTTTGATAACAGACTGTATATCAATAGCTATTTAAGGATAAAACACTGAATCCACCGTGTAACCCTACACGAACTTGATTTATAATGGTTTTATTTCGAATGGAAAGATATACAGTCTGTTTCAATTATACAGCCCTTGTTAGGGCTTTTTTTATGAAATCAATATTTACGTAGAAGCTTGTGTTGAGAGGGTGTCCATAATAGACTACATACATATCTTATCCATATAGTTCCAAAATATATCACTCTCAATTAATGCTATTTTCAAACAACAGGTTATGGTTATGGGGAAAGAATTTGATTTTGAGAGTTTCAATGCGGAGGCGTTGAAACAGATGTATGCAGGAAAGCCCTTGACGGGGAGGGATGGAGTTCTGGCACCGTTCTGCTGTGAGTCGAGCTATCTATAACGTGCTGGCTCTCGACAGTACTGGACGCAAAGAGCTTTTGG
>JAVXFZ010000047.1:0-19887 GCA_036657595.1 Odoribacter sp.
CATCTGGTTTACACCCAGAGGGTCGGGGGTTCGAATCCCTCAGGGCCCACAGAAGGCGGCAGATAACGGATTAGTTACAAAATATGTGTGAAACAACGTTTCACACATATTTTGTAACTAATCCAATAAGATAGGTGTAAATGGTAAAACAATCGGTTAGGTTTTCTAATTTTAATGAAGAACTGCTTGAGGAATTTAACAAAAGGACAGAAGCAGCCTTTGCTTATGTCTATGAGAAATATTATAATGAGTTATTTCATTTCACTTCTAAATTATTTTGCGAAAACCAGACTGCACCCCATGATGTATTACAAGATTTGTTTTTAAAGATCTGGGAAGGGGATAAACAGTTTGAGTCTTTTGATTTTTTAAAATATTACCTCTATTTATCTATCCGGAATCGGTGGAAAAATGACCTGGAGCATAAAGATACGGTGCAACGTTATGTGGACGGACAAAATGCTGATCCTACAGACGACTATATCTTGTCCAATATGATTGAATCTGAAACCTTGGCCCTCTTGCACGGACAACTAAAGGTCCTGCCTCCGGAATGTGCAAAAGTGATGCGCCTCTCTCTGCAAGGGCATCGTAATCAAGAGATCGCTGATATTTTATCTATATCGGTGAATACAGTTTATGCCCAGAAACAAAAGGCTCTGGCTATCCTTCGAAGTCGTATATCAAAGGAGATGCTGGCCGTTTTATTGTATTTTATCGTCCGTTAATTTTTACTTCTTTGTAATCTCTTTGTAATTAGTGTATTGTATCTTTTATTGAAAATTAATTAAAAAAAATCCTCTGTTTGCATAATTGATTTTTTCTTTTCATCTGTATTTATAGTGAAGAACAAAGAAAACGAGCGTTTATTTGGGAGTATTTTCCTTCAAAAACAGAGTGTATGAGAAGTAAGGACGGAAGAATAGACGGGGAAGTAAAGCGCATACGCAAGCGAAGCCAGAAAAGACAGATTTTCTAACTAAATAAACGTTCGTTTTAATAAAATATAAGTGACTTATGGTGTGGAAAATATTTGAAAAAGCAAGACGATTATCCCAACAATTAGCCCTGGTGGTGATGGGGGATGAAAAGCCGGGTACGGAGTTGGAGGAATGGGGAGCAGATAATGAGATAATGGTTCAGTTTCTGGATCCGGAAGCATTGGCATTATTGTTACAAGAGTTTGAGCAGAAGGATAAGGGGAGGGCTGTTTGGGCATTGAGACGACAAATTAGAGAAAGGAAAAGAAGGAGATTCCTGCTTCGATGTTCGAAAGTGGCTGCTATTATCTTTTTGGGGTTAGGGTGTGCGATATTTACATATCATTATTATGCTTCGAATCCGCAGGAGAAACTTCAGGCTGGCAATATTACTGTTGGTGGACAACAGGCTGTCCTGATTCTGGCGAATGGGGAATCTATGGATCTGGCGCAGGTGTCCAGGATGAATGAGACGGATGGGACTACGATTATCAAGACAAATCTGGGAGAATTGACCTATATGGCCGATTCTACGACTTCCAGTCAGACTCAGTATAATACGATTGTTGTGCCCCGTTATGGAGAGTATGCCGTTGTCTTGGCTGATGGAACCCGGGTGAAACTGAATTCTGAAAGCGAGCTTCGTTATCCAACAGTTTTTAATGGAGAACGACGGGAAGTATTTCTGAAAGGCGAAGCTTATCTGGAGGTTAGCAAAAGCCAGCAACCTTTTATTGTCTATGTTTATGATGCCCAGGTGCAGGTGTATGGAACTTGCTTTGATATCAATAGTTATAATCCCGGGCAAATCCAGGTAGTTTTGGTGGAAGGTAAAGTGGGTGTCCGGAATGCTCTCTTGGATGAGGTGGTACTATATCCTGATCAGTTGGCTAAAATTAGCGACCGGGAAGGGATCACTGTCAGAGAGGATATCAACGTTGACTACTATATCGCCTGGCAAAATGGCTATTTTGCTTTTGAAGAGGAACGCCTGGAAGATATTATGACCACCCTTTCCAGATGGTATCATATGGAAGTCCTATATCGGGAACCACAATTAAAGGAAATCCGCTTTACAGCTTTTCTGCAGAAAGAAGAACAGGTGGATAAATTGTTGCGGCAGTTTGAGGCAACACAAAGTGTTTCTTTTGAAATTGTCGGGAATCAGATAATAATAAAATAAAACCTAACTACTATTAATGGGACTGTGCACAGACAGTCCAGTATTGTTTTACCCTAATCTATTAACTTATGAAAAACAATCGATCCGGATTCTGTATTTTGCAGAATTATTTAAAAATTCCTTTTCTTGTGATTTGCATACTTGCATTGACCTTGAGTCTTTATGCAAATACCATAGCGCAGGCAAAAGTTAATCTGAATTTTAAAAATGTCACTTTTAAGGATTTGTTTTTGGAAATTCAGAAACAAACTAAACTTAGCTTTGTGTTCAATGCCGATCAATTGAATACAATAGGTAGGGTGGAAATAAAAGTAGAAAATGAAAGTGTGAATGTTGTCCTCGACCGGATTTTGGGGTCGACTCCTTACACTTATTCTATGGAGGGGCAGACGATCGTGATCATACCTCGCCAGAAGCAATCACCGCAGGGTCAGCAACAGTATCGGAGTGTGACAATAAAAGGGAAGGTGACAGATTCGGATGGAATTCCTCTGGTGGGAGCAACCGTGCGTATTTATGGGACGACAATAGGAACTGCGGCGGACGAAAAGGGAGAGTATAAAATTGTTGTGGGTGAAAATCAGAATGAGCTGATGGTTTCATATATTGGTTATATCAATCAGGTCGTGAAAGTTGACGGAAAGACAGTATTAAATTTTGTTATGAGAGAGGACCAGCGGGCGATCGAAGAGGTTGTTGTTACTGGTTACCAGAATATAAAACGGGAGAGAATGACAGGTAGTTCAACTACGATTAATGCTACTGAATTGAGAAATAAAGGTCTTACCTCTATGGATGAATATCTGAATGGCACAATTTCCGGGTTGACCTCTATTTCAAGTGGCCGGCCGGGAGAAGACGCAAAGATTATGATACGGGGTGTCAATTCTCTGACGGGGAGTACAGATCCGATTTGGATTGTGGACGGTATGCCTTTGCAGGGAGAGATTCCCAATATTGCCGTTGGGACGACTAATTTACAATCTACCATTTTCACCTCCGGGATTGGTAATATTGCCCCGGATGATATTGAATCAATCACTGTTCTGAAAGATGCTGCTGCAACTGCGATCTACGGGGCCAGAGCAGCAAATGGTGTGATTGTCATTAAGACAAAGACAGGATTGGCTGGTAAAACCCGCTTTAATATA
The DNA here is from genome assembly GCA_036657595.1 of Odoribacter sp. Classification (GTDB taxonomy): domain Bacteria; phylum Bacteroidota; class Bacteroidia; order Bacteroidales; family Marinifilaceae; genus Odoribacter. The sequence continues at coordinate 3,315 of JAVXFZ010000047.1, forward strand.
ACGGCAAACTACGGAATCACCGAACGTCCTGTGAATAACATTGATATGATGAATACACAGCAGAAAATCCAATTCGAGCGTGAAGTATATGCCGATGATGCCGGCGGTTATCTGGATGTCACCAGTGGGCGTGTGGTTGGGCTGCTTTATAATGTAGACCGAGGATTGATATCGAAGGTCGATGCTGAAAAGGAAATTGCCCGTTTGGAAAATATCCATACAGATTGGTTCAAAGAGTTGTTCCGCACTGCAGCTACCGGTCAGTATAATTTTAGTATGTCCGGAGGTTCTGAGAAAACCCAGCATTATGTCTCTTTAAACTATTTAACTGAAAAAGGAACGCAGCTGAATAACAAGATGAACCGACTGGGGATGAACCTGAAACTGACTCACAATCCGGTGAAGCAAGTTCGTATCAACGGAGGATTGGCAGCTACGATAAAAAACGACCGGATATCGGCTAGTAATATTGATCCGTTGAAATATGCTATGTATGCAAATCCTTATGAACGTCCCTATAAAGAGGACGGCTCGGCTGATGCAGATCTGAGCTATAATGCCAGCCTGAGTAAAATACGGGATGGTTTTAAATGGGATAAATTCAATGCTATTGATGATCTGAACAGAAACACCAATACTTCCCGCTACCTGGATGCAGAACTGACCCTAAAGGTGGAATGGGAAATCCTACCTGGATTGATGTTTACTACTCATGGCATTTATAATGCCAATTCAAATCACAACCGGATATCGGAGGGGGCAAACACCTATACTAATTTTGTCAATAACTGGTACACCTATAATACTGAGATTACACACGATATGGTGCGTGGATCATTAAGGGAAGCGACAGGCTATTCTAACAGTTATACTTTTCGGAATACCTTACAGTATTCTGCAGAATTTTCGGAGAAACATTTTATCACGCTTTTTGCCGGTCAGGAAATCTCAGAACGGACCTCTTACAATTCCTATAATTACTCTCCGATATATGACTCCGAACACCGGATTGTCGGTTTTCCGGAAATGGATGGTGTAAATGCAAATGAAGTGAATTATGGGCGACTGGGTGGTACTGGTAAATCTGTGAGTAAATTATCCTCGTTTTTTGCAAATGGTTCTTATTCCTTTATGGATCGTTATATACTGACCGGAGCTATCCGTTACGACGGTTCTGATATTATCGGTAATAACAATCAGTTTACTCCGTTATGGAATGTCGGGGCGCGTTGGAATTTGCACCGGGAAAATTTTATGCAGTCGATGAGTTTTATCGATGAGCTATCTTTGCGTGCCGGTTTTGGATACACCGGAAGCATTGATAAAAATGCATTGCCTTTTGTGGTTATGACCCTTGGACAGAGTATTCTCTATGACGGATTGAGCGTACCAACCAGATTTACTTATCCCAATCCGAATGTGAAATGGCAGACTAAGCAGGATTTTAATCTGGGAATAAACCTGGCTTTGTGGGATAGGAAGATTGAATTGGGGGTGAATTATTATAATAACATTACGCGGGATGTACTGGACTCTAAAGCGTTGGCAGCTTCTTCGGGTCGTATAAATGTGACTGAAAATGTGGCAAATATCTTGAACAGGGGTGTCGAAATTGACCTGGGATTTACCTTGGTGCAACGCCACAAAGTACAGTGGTACATAAAAGCCAATGCTGCTTTCAATCATAATGAATTATCCAAGACGTATTATCAGGAGCTGAAAGATCTGCCGGTTCGTACCCGGGTGGATGGAAATGCTTTTGTTGAAGGTTATCCGGTGGGAGGTTGGTTTGGCTTCCGTTTTGCAGGAGTGGATCCGGTTACAGGAAATACCTTGGTTTATAATGATAAAAATGAAAAATTTGATGCTGAGAATTTAAGAAATACAACCTTAAATCAGGAGGTTCCAACGATGACTTATTTGGGTAAGCAGCATCCCAATATCACCGGAGGTTTTTCAACGACTGTTAATTTTGACCGTTTTATTTTCTCTACGAATTTTGAGTTCAAGGCAGGACATAAAATCCGGTCGTTTAATACCTTCCGCAACCTGGATTCCAGGAATCGGCACGTAAATGATGTGAACCGCTGGAGACAGGTCGGGGATGTAACGGAGATACCGGCAGCCTCTACGATGTCTTCTGCCTATTCCAAATATATGTACGATGTGGCTTTGGAAAAAGGGGATTATCTGCGTTGCAGTTTTATGTCGCTTGGCTATAATCTCGATTCGCACCTGCTTTCAAAAATCGGATTTAGCAATGCCCGCCTGAGCTTTACTGTTAAGGATCTTTTCACCGTTTCTAAGTACAATGGAATTGATCCGACCCTGATGGGAAACTTTGGTTATCCAAATTCCAGAAAATATACCATCTCATTAAATGTTGGATTCTAAAAATGATCATTATGAAAAAGTTAATTTATTATATTGCCATTCTTCTGTATTGTTCTTCCTGTGAGAAATATTTGGAGGTAGAGCCTACTAATGTGTTCGCCATGAAGACTTACGAAGATGTAAAATCGTTGATGGGAGCTCATATCCGTTCGTATGTAAATGTTTCTAATTCCGCTAAATTGCCTGGGACTACCATACATTACCGGAATAATAATTTCTATTTATTGTTCCATTTTTATGGGGATGATCTGAACACCGGTAAATACCTGGACAAGTGGATCGGAAATAATAATAAAAAATTATATAATGAGAGTATGGATTGGAAACAGGAGACTGAGACTGCTCGGATTTGGAAAGAGAATTATGCTAATATTGGATTTTATAATACCATACTGGATGAATTAGCCAATATTGATGGAGTTACCGAAGATCAGGCCAATATTATCAAAGGAGAAGCTAAGTTTCTTCGGGCCTGGAATTTGTTTAAGCTGTTACAATATTTCTCTCCTTATAAATTAGATAAATATGGTTTGCCTGTTAACTTTGATTCCCAGGCTGTAGGTAGTTATAATTCTCAGCGTAAAACACAAACCGAGATCTATCAGCTGATTTTGGCAGACCTGACAGAAGTCCTGGACTATAAAACAGTGCCGACGACTTACAATTGTTTTTATGACAAAAAGATAATCCATGCTTTGTTGGCTGAAGTATATCATTTTAAAGGAGGTTCGGGGGCTGCCGGAACAACGGATTATGAACAGGCGATCACCCATGCGAAAGCAGCTATGGAAGGTCGGACTTTGCAGAAATTAAATGATTATACACCCTTCCCTTTAATAGAATCGGGAGTATTTGGATTCTATAAGGATAAACAACAGGCACTTATTTTTGATACACGTTCTGATGGACGTGCTATGCAGGGACTTATCGGAGTCCCGGCGTACGGTCCTAGGGCTCGCCTGTACCAGTTTACCACCGATGCATTATATCAATTATTCGATGACAAAGATGTTCGTAAGGGGAAATTTTTTGGCCCGAATAAGGAAATCTTTAAGTTTGAACAGATCGATCCGGAGGGGAGTGGTTCTATGGGACGTTCAATCTATCAGATTTTCAGTATGCCAGAAATGCAGTTGATTATGGCCGAATCATATGCCCGCAAAGGAGATCTAACGAATGCTAAGTTGGCTCTGGAAGAACTCCAGCGCAACCGGATTGAAGGCTATACCTCGTATTCTGGTTCTGATGTGTTGCAGGAAATATTGAATGAACGGAGACGGGAATTCTGCTTTGAATATGATATGCGTTGGTGTGATCTGATCCGCACACAGAAAGGATATAGCCACGATTGGGCCAAGAATAAGGAAACTCCTACGGTGAAGATCGAAGACAATGACTATCGTTTTTGTTTCCCTATTCCTCTGAATGAAGAACTCCAATACAATAAGATTGAGCAAAATCCGGGTTGGAATTTTTAATATAAATTTTTAATAAATCAATATAGAATCCTATGAAATCAACTATTATATTTTTATTTTTCTTCCTCTTCCTGTCTTGTCAGAAAGAGGAGTTTGATTCACAGATTACTTATCTTGGGGTGGATGCAATTAAAATGGTCCGGCTATATCCGAATAGTCCGGTGCTTATGGCGGATGGAAAGGCCCAATTAAAATTTAAGGTCAAGGCTTTCACTGAAATTGAGCGTACAAAAGTGGTTAACGATGAAAAGGTGACCTATCTGGATACTATGGAATTAATTTACGATCGTTTACCGCAGAGTCAGATTCTAATTCAGACTGCTGACGGAAAAAAAATAGAGAATTTCACCTATACCACAACAGAAGGAAGTGGGACAACTAAAAGCTTTGTGGCTAAGATCGGACAGGTTTCAAGTACTCCGGTTGAGGTTCGTTTGATAGAAAAGCCAGTGTTGGACTATGGGCCGGTGACTATTCCGGTGGTTTTCCATGTGCTCTCGACGATAGAGAACAGAAATGAATGTAATGGGGTGACTCCGGAATTTGTCAACAAAACACTGATGAGCCTGAATCAGGTCTTTTCCGGAACCATTTATGCCGCACCTTCTGCAGTGGATACCAAAGTGCAGTTTGTATTGGCTGACAAAGATCCGAATGGGGGAGTACTGACTACTCCTGGTATCAATCGTGAGGATAAGGAAAATGAGACGACGGCTCAGATGAAAAAATACGTGACTGATAATTTATTATGGGATCCGGCAAAATATCTGAACATCTGGGTATATAACGCCTCTCCTTATAATGATGCCAGTAAAGCTCCGGCTTATGTTCTGGACAATGGAGTGCTGATCGCCGGTCTGAAATTGAAGACTGTGGTCGATGTCTCCGAGGTGGTATTCACGAAACCAGAAGAAATAGGGATCACGATATCCACTTCGAGTATTTTTAATACGAATTTTGAAAGTGTTATCGGAACCTTCTTTGGTTTATTACCAACTGGATGCCAGCAGGAATCTGATATGACCGCTGGTGATCTGGATTTTTGTCCTGATACATATACTTATCAGAGAATGTATTCTTCTGCCGAGAAGTGGACGTTCGCAACTGAAAAGAAAGACCGGATTTATTATGACTCTTACAATATTATGGATGAGGATTCGGCCTCTTCAACGATCAGCTACGATCAGGCTGTCAGGATTCGTAAGGTGATGGAAAGCTGTCCGTTAAGAATGATGCGACAATAAGGTGAAATAAAAAAAGCGGCGGGGTCACTGAAGAGCACTGAAAAACATTCTGTATTCTCATAAACCGAGAGGTTATAAGAATACAGAATGTTTTTCAGTGCTCTCGCACCGAGTAGTAATATAAAATAATTATTACGATGTTTTTGTTATTTTATTTGGTTTATATTGTAAATATTTTGTATATCTCATTTGTAAATTCCATAATAAATCATTTTTGAAGTTTCATTACAAAAATAATCAAATTGGGATTTACACACTTTTCGGGACACTATCAAGTGCGACTGCTCTTTTAGATTTTCACTACCCGTCATTGTAGTTTCATTAATACAATAGCTTATCGGATTTATAGTTGACATAAAAAGTTTATGAATAAATAGATCAATAGTTCTTTGGTAATTATAAGCATTTATTTATTTTTGTGTGACACTCAAGAATGATATCTAATTAAACACGGACGTTTTTGGGTTTCCTTTATACAAATACGGTGGATATAAAAAGCAAAGAGCAATTTTTCATACAAGGAATAAGTGATAGGAAATCAGAAGCCTGGAAGGAGTTGTATGCCTCTTATTACACACCCTTGTGTCGTTATGCTTGGAGGATTTTGGATGATCGCGAGCAAGCAACCGATATTGTGCAGGGAGTTATGATTCGTTTATGGGAAAATCCTCCTGTTTTTGATGCGATGACAGCTTTCCGGTTGTATCTCTACCGGGCGGTAAACAATAATTGTCTGCAATATATCCGGAATAAAAACCGGGAAGATAAGAGACTACAGGAATGGATGTTTTTTACCGATGAACTGGAAACGGAATCCTTATCAGGGATGGTAACGGAAGAATTGATCCGTAAATTACACCTCTTACTTGACACCTTTCCTCCTAAACGGAAAAAGGTGATTCTGATGAGTATGAATAAAATGACTAATGAAGAAATTAGCGAAACATTGGGGGTGACGATTCATACGGTGAAGAAGCATAAAAAGGAAGCTTATGCGTTTATACGTAAGACACTTGGTTCCGAATTTGCCGTGTTGTTGTGTCTCGGGATTATTTAATTAATTAAAATATATTTTCACAAAGGTACTCTTTTTTCATTTTTGGGATCTTATAGATAAGAATTACTAAAAATTGAAATGAAAACAAACGAAGAGTTACCGGATATTCTATCGGAATTAATCTACAAGAATTTTCTGGACTTATTACATAAAGATGAGCAGGAAGAACTGCAACGATTGTGTAAGCAGTATAAAGTGACATTGCCGGAGCGGGAGCAGGTTATATGGGCATTGGAGCATACGGATGAATTTGATAATAAAACTGCCTATCATCAGTTTGTTGCTACCACTCACCGACGTATGATTCCTGTATGGTGGCGTATTGCCGTTGCCGTCGTATTATTGCTGACAGGTGCGGCGACGTTTTATATGTTGCGGACACCTTCTGAGCGTTTAGCGGAATGGACCGTGGCAAAAAAGATTGAGGCGGGAAGCCGGAAGGCTGTGATCACGCTGACAACGGGAGAGAGGATTGATTTGGACGTATATACGCAAGGATTGCAGGAAACGGACGGTACGCAGATTTGGGTGGATTCGGGAAAATTGCTCTACCGGGCGGCAGATAAAAGCGGGGAGGTGATGTATAATAAGATAGAGATCCCCCGCGGCGGTGAATATCAGTTGGTTTTGGCGGATGGGACGGAGGTGTGGCTGAATGCGGAGACAGAACTGAGATTCCCGGTACATTTCGTAGGAGATCGCCGGGAGGTGTTTCTGAAAGGAGAGGCTTATTTCAAGGTGGCTAAGAACGAAGCGCAACCTTTTATTGTTTGCACTTCAAACGGGCAAATCCAGGTAATGGGAACGAGTTTCAACGTGCGCGATTATGCGGAGGAGGGGAAAGTAGTGACAACACTGGTGGAGGGCAAGGTGGATTATGTATCGGAGCGTTATAAACGCGTCAGTTTACAGCCCGGCTATATGCTGGAGGATAACGGGAGCAAAGATTACAGGATACGGAAAGTGAATACGCTGGAGTATACGGGGTGGAAAGATGGTAAGTATATTTTTGAAAATGCGTCGGTGGAGGAGATTATGACAACCTTGGAGCGGTGGTATGATGTGACAGTGTTTTACCGGAACGAGGAGGTGCGAAATCTGCATTTCACGGGCGATCTTGAACGGTATGCAAGCATTAACACCCTGCTGAATTTTATGGAAATGGGCGGTGATGTGCGCTTTGAGATCAATGGAAATACGATTATGGTAGGAAAAAAATAAATACGGACACTGTGCCAACAATCATCCGTATTTACGTGTGTAACATTAATATAAATGAAACTTTACAAAGTTATGAAAAAAAAGTGTTATTACGGGCGTGGAGTGCCTAAAGTAAATCTAAAAAAATTATTCTTGATGACGAAGATCGGCTTTTTGTTAGTGGTATGTCTGCATTTGAGTGCTTTTGCAGAAGGATATGGGCAAAAGGGAAAGGTGTCTTTGGATCTGCACAATGTGACACTGGAAGAGGTATTGAAGGAATTGAAACAGCAGACGGGGATGCGCCTTTTTTATAGTGTGGAGAAGATGAAAGGTGAAAAGATAGCGCAGGTGAAGGTGGATGAAATTTCATTAGATGAAGCACTTCAGAAGATTTTGAAAGGAACGCGACTGACCTATTCGATCCAAGAAGATGTGATAGTGATCCAAGAGATTGCGGGGGGATTGTCCGCTTCGTCTGTCCATCAGATCAAGGGGAAGGTGAAGGACCTGAAAGGTAATCCGCTTCCGGGAGTGTCGGTTTTTGTGAAGGGGACGACGGTGGGAATAGCAACGGATGTGAATGGAGTTTTTAAAATTCCGGTAAACAACACCGAGAATCTGACACTGGTATTTTCGTTCATTGGAATGAAAACGAAGGAGTTGAAATATAATGGACAGGCGATGTTGGAGGTGGTGCTGGAAGAAGATCAGGCGGAGTTGAACGAGGTGGTCTGCACCGGTTATCAAACCTTATCGAGGGAACGGGTGACGGGCTCTTTCAGTGTGATTTCCGGAGAACAGATTGAGAATAAAACACCTATGAATTTTATGGAACGTTTGGAGGGGATGTCGTCGGGCTTGTTTATTCACAAAGGAGAGTATTCGATCCGTGGTATTTCGACGTTTGATGATGCCAAACCTTTAGTGGTGGTAGATGGTTTTCCAATTGAAGGGGATGTGGAAACGATCAACCCCAATGATATTGATCAGGTGACGATCCTGAAGGATGCGGCGGCAGCTTCGATCTGGGGAGCAAAAGCATCTAACGGCGTGGTGGTGATTACGACGAAGAGCGGAAGGACGTCGGGTGATGATGGACGTCGGTACATCAATTATACGGATGATTTTCAGTTTGAGGCAATTCCGGATTATGACTATTTGGATAATGCCAGCCCCGCGGCTTCGTTACAATTGGAACGGGAGGCTGCCCCTCACAGTGGTGTATATAATGTGCCTGAGTATATGTATTTTAGTGTTTATTCGCCTGTCCAGAAGATTTACGAGGATTATCTGAGGGATGTGGATGTCAATGATCCTGCCAATGCGGGAAAAGTGACAAAGGCTGAGGAGTTGTATGCCCAGCTGGGAAAGTTGGACAACCGGCAACAGCTTAAAGATGCTTTGCTGAAGAGTATGTTTCGGCAACAGCACAATTTTACGATCAGCGGTTCGACAGATAAGAATGCTCATTATATTTCCGTCAATTACAATAGCGAGCAGGGAGGATATGTGGGGTATAAGAAACAGAATATGTTGTTTAGTATCAAGGAGATTGTACAGATTCTGCCGAAATTATCGGCTACGTTCGGGGCGAATATCTCTTTTACGAAAGGGACGGATTCAAATGTTGACAGAGAGTGGTTTAATCTGAAACCCTATGATATGCTGGCGGACGAAAATGGAAATGCACTTCCGATCTATTATAAGAAATCGGTGGCGGAGATTGACTATTTGAAAGGCGTGGGAGCGATGGATGAAAGTATTGCTCCGCTCAACGAACTGAATAATTATTCCAAACAGAATAAATCGAATAATAACCGTCTGTTTGCGGTGTTGAATTATAAGATGCTGGATTGTCTGTCGGTGGATGTCCGCTATCAGATGGAACGGGGATATGATAAGGACACCAAATATTCTTCGCCGGATTCTTGGGCGGTTGCGAATCTGTATAATCAATACACGTACAGAGAGGATGGTGTAGTGAATAGCCTGATTCCAAAAGGCGGAATGTATGAAGAAAGCAAAGGAGAAACTGAGTCATATTCGTTGCGTGCCTCTATTGATTTTAATAAGACGTTTGGCAAACACGAACTAAATGTGGTTGCAGGTGGAGAAAGAAGTGCTGTCCGCCATACGATTACGAGAGTGAAGAAATTGGGCTATGATAAGCAGACGTTGCTGCATGAGCCTGTAGATTTCACGGGATTGGCAAATTTCCTCGAATATGATAAATTGTATGATATTTACGGGAGTATGCCCAATGAATTTGACAATTTCAGCGATGTGGAAGACCGGTTTGTGGCTTTCTTTGGTAATTTGTCGTATCTGTTGGACGGGAAATATTCACTGACAGGTAGTGCCCGTATTGACCAGTCGAATCTCTTCGGGACAGATCCCAAATATCGTTACACCCCGCTTTGGTCCGTGGGAGCAGGTTGGGACATTTCGAAGGAAAATTTCTTCAGCGTTGATTGGGTGGATCGTCTGCATTTCCGGACGACGTACGGTATCAACGGATATGCTTCAAAAATGGCGGGTCCATTCTTGGTGTTAATGCGTCAGCATAGTTACTTCGTTGGTGAAATGGGGAATGCTGTTATCAGTTTTCCAAACGATAAATTACGGTGGGAGAAGACGGCAACGACCAATTTTGCCGTGGATTATTCTTTCCTGAACAACCGGATTGAAGGTAAATTGGAATATTATATCCGTAAGACATCGGATGTACTGGGAGTGGTACAGAAAGATCCGACACTGGGGATGCGGAGCCTGACGGAGAATACGGCGAGTATTTCCAATAAAGGTATCGAGTTGGAATTGAATACGGTGAATATTTCCAACAAGAATTTTAAATGGACATCGCACTTGATCTTTTCTTATAATAAGAATAAGGTGACGAATGTGGTGACGGATATTGACGCTTCGGCAGCCTATCAATGGACGTGGGATGTAATTAATGTGAAGGGGAAACCGAAGGATAGTTTTTATCGTTACCGTTGGGCAGGGCTGAGTGCAGCGGGTGATCCACAGGTGTATGATGCTGCAGGAAAGGTGGTGCGACCGCAGGAATATACTGATATGAACGATAAGGATGCGCTGGTGTATTGCGGGACGATTCATCCCTTGTATACGGGAAGTTTTACGAATGTCTTGAGTTATAAAGGGTTTGAATTGTCGCTGATGTTCGTTATGAATGGTGGGCACAAAATGATGAATGATCTTTTTTCGGGGCAAAGGCCGGGCAGTACGGCGATTCATAAAGATGTGGCAAAGATGTGGCGTAATCCCGGAGATGAGCTACATACGAATGTTCCACGGATTGATTATGACGATTATTATGGTGGTGCCTATTCGCGGTCGTTCTATTCCGGTGCGGACATAAATATCTTGGATGCTACTTATATTAAGTTGCGGGAATTGTTGCTGACGTATAAACTGCCGTCGGAGTTGTTTCGTAAATTGCCGGTGAGCGGCGTTCGCCTGAAAACACAGGTGAGGAATCTCTGGTATTGGGCGGCTAACAAAGAGGGGATTGATCCGGAAGTTCACGAATATGCCGGAGGTGTGCGGAATTTGCCGATCACTCCTACTTGGACGTTTGGTGTGAATATAACATTTTAAATGATAAAAAATGATGAAGATGAAAGCGATATATATATTGTTATTGGCAGGTCTGTTGTCTTCCTGCGATAATTTTCTGGACATTGTTCCTGTGGGGCAGCTTATCCCAAAGACGGTGGACGATTACGAACAGATGTTTAATAATGACTATTTGATGAAGTTGCTGAATGCAGAAACTTTTTTCGGAGCACCGGACTATGGAATGAATGAAGTGAATTTCAGAGATGCCTATTATTATGACCGAGCCTGCTATATTTGGGGAAAGCAGGTGTTTGATGAAAACAGTATTTCTTATAGCGACTGGGGAAATCTTTATGCTACGATTTATATTGATAATGTGATTTTGGATCAGATTGGCGGAGCAGAAGGAGATGAGCTGCATCGGAAAAAGGTGATCGCTGAGGCGCGTTCTAGAAGAGCGTTCAGCTATTTGCTATTGGTGGGGATTTATGCCAAACAGTATGATGAGAGCACTGCGGAGACAGATTTAGGCGTTCCCCTTCGCCTCTCATCGGATGTATCTGGTGTTTCTCTCGTCCGTTCGACCGTGAAAGAAGTGTATGATTTTATTGAAACGGAGCTGAAGGAAGCGATGAAGGATTTGCCGGATACAGCTCCTAATAAGTTCCGGTTTACAAAAGCTGTTGCTACTTCTATTCTGGCGCGGACATATCTGATGATGATGAAGTATGAGGATGCCCGGATTTATGCCGACCGGGCATTGAGTGAAAATAATTATCTGTATGATTATAATACGCTTGAATTATACTATGACGAGTATTATGACGGGTATTATGTAGATCAGGTATTGGCTGAGGATAACGATGAAAATTATCTGGTTCGTTATTATCAATACACGAATTGGGGTAGTGGCGTGGGGATGTCAAAAGAATTTTATGATTTGTTTCCGCACGATGGTAGCGATCAGCGGGAAAATCTGGAATTGACGGTGAAGGATCTTGATCAGACGATGGATTCTATTTATTACAACAAGGCTACGATCATAACTATCGCACCAACCGTACCGGAGATGTATCTGATTCGTGCCGAAGGCTATGCACGGAAAGGGGATGCTGTTTCTTTGGAAAAGGCGATGGCGGATATCAACCACCTGCGTCTTTCTCGGATCGTACCGGATAAATATCAGGAAATGATGGCGACGACACAAGATCAGGTGATGGAAATCGTCTTGAAGGAAAGACGGCTGGAATTGAATATACAGGGCGGATTGAATTGGTTCGATATGAAACGGCTGAATAAGGAAGCGAAATATGCCAGGAAACAGACTCGGACAATAGATGGGGCAACCTATACGTTGGAACCCAATGGTAACAATTATGTGATGCCAATACCTTATGATGTGTTGGGCTACAACTCTGCCATTATTGACAATTTAAGAGATTAAGTCGTATGAAAATGAAATATATACTATTATTTTTTGTACTGCAGCTTATGGGCTGCGGTACAACGATTCCTTTCGTTATGAAAGGTGATGTTGAAGCGACAGATTGGAAAACGATCTATCTATATCGGATAGAAAATGAATATTACCGTCAGATGAAAGTTATTGATTCTGCTGAGGTGTGTGACGGTCATTTCCGTTTCGAAAGAGCAGAACTGCCGTCGGGACTTTATTTCTTAGGTAATAAAGAAGAGGGAGGAAAGGTGTTTCTGGAGCCAGGACAAATAAAGGTCAAGGGAGTACTGAGCCGGAAGAAAAATGTTGACGATGAAATAGAAGAATTGAAGTGGAAGGTGGAGGGATGTGAAGCTCATCAACTGTATGTAGCCTATCTGTCGGACAGATACGAAAAGACAGGACAGCGGCAATTAGACTCTTTGGATGAGTTGTTTTTTGCAGCAAGAGAAAAGGAGGACAGCGAGGAGATGGCGAGAATCAAAGAGGCTTCCATCCGCCCTTATGAAAGGGCAGATTCTATCAACATAGAATTGGTGAAGCAATTGGTGGAAACAAACTACCATAGTCCGTTTGCGATTTACCTGTATGCTAAGAATTTGTTTTCTCAGCAGGAATTCCACGATACGCTGACCATCCGAAAAACTGTCGCTTATATTAATAATACCTTCGGAGAAAAAGCCCGGAATTCGGTGTATTATGACCGGTTGATAAAAAAATTGAATAAGGCCGACCGGTGTGCTATCGGTCGATTGGCTATTGAGATCATTGGTTTGGATACTTTGGGGAAAGAATTGAAATTAAGTGATTTGCGGGGGAAATATGTGTTGGTAGATTTCTGGAACTCCTATTGCCATTGGTGTCGCGAGGAAAGTCCGAATATGCGTCGGGCACTTGCCGAATGCGGAGATCGTTTCACGATTCTCGGTGTATCGAATGATACTCAGAAGAATTTGTGGATGGATGCTATCCATTTGGACAGGGCTTACTGGAATCATATATTGCTTGATCAGAAAGTGTCTGATTCATTGTTTGATGACTATTGTATCTCAGGAATCCCTCATATCATTTTAGTGAACCCTGAAGGCATTATCGTGGCGAAAGAGATCCGAGGAGAAAATATCATCACTGTGCCGAAAGCGTTTATATTGTGATCATAAATCATACAATGGATTTGAATAATTACCTGAAAGGACCTTCGTTTCCCAACGGAGGTTCGTTTTTAGAGTCTGGATGGAATGTGAAAAAAAGATTTCGGGCAGACGTGCAAGCGTATCGGCGAATTAGCGGCTGAACGGGAAAAAGAGCTGAAGGCCTTGTCAAACGTGAGCCGGGAATTTGTGGAAACGGAGATGATGCGCATCAAGGCGGATGTGGTATGCAGTTATATGGCCCTTACTCGGGTCTTTTAAGAACTTGCCCGCTGGAAGAACAACAAGCCAAATCCGATGAGTTTTACCGGTCCATCCGGGAGACGGTGAATCCTTTGCTGAAGGAGATCTCCGCCCAGGACAAGTATCTGGAAACCGGATCAGTGAGAGATGCGCTGTTAAGTTGCTGTGATATGGATGCGGCGGCCTTCGATTTTCTGAAGTTCCAGCGTTTGAAGGAGTTGAATGAGGCGTATATGAAGGGGGAAAGCATAGACGGGGAGCTGACCCGAGCGCTTTATGACGAATTATATGCTTTTGGTTCCGGTTTGAAAAATGCGGATTTCAAACAGGCGTTTTTAGGACGTCTGGAGGAACGGACAAAATTAATGGAAGGACAGCCTGCCATTGATTTCGCCGTCGTAGATATGGATGGAAAGGAAGGGCGGCTGAGCGATTATAAAGGAAAAGTTTTATACGTGGATTTCTGGACCACCTGGTGCGGACCTTGTCTGGGAGAGATGCCTCATTTCAACGAGCTGAGTAAAAAGTATCCAGATATTCAGTTCATCGGGGTGTCAGTAGATAATAATACCAAAGTATGGCTGAATAAACTGGAAGGGGATGCGGGGCACGGGAATGTCCTGGAATTGTTTTCCCCGGATCCGCTGGTCCGGACGGAATGGGATATTACGGGAATCCCGCGTTTCCTGCTGATCGATCTGGAGTTCAGGATCATTTCGGCTGTTGCTCCTTGGTCGTCCGATACGGAAGCAATCACTCCTCTGCTTGAAAAGTATAACAAATAATAAAAGACAATGATGGAAAGACAAATTTTTTTATGGATACTCTGTTTAACGCTGTTTATCAGTGCATCCGCAGAATCGGTGAGGAAAAGCGATTTGAAGATTCTTTATGTAGGTCCTTCTGCTGCTGATACTGTGGCGACAGACCGGATACAATCTTTTGAAATGATGTTGAAACGGTATTTCAAGACGGTAAAGGTGGTGAAGGCTGCCGATTATACTCCGGAAATGTCAAAATACTGGGACGTCACGGTGATGGATGGGCTTCCGAAGGTTCTTGTACCGGAGATCCTGGAAAAGGATGCTAATGGTAAGGTGATCAAATATCAGAGTGCGGGATATTTGCCTGAGGATTTTGATCGTCCGATGCTTACGGTCGCTTCACTGGGTGCAGCCATGGGAGAGCGGATCGGCTTGAAAACGGATTGGTATTGCCTTTGTCTGGATGCCGATGCCCACCATTTCCGGAAGGAACATGCTATTTTTAACGGACCGTTTCCGGTGAAAATGACGGTCAGGATGTGTCCGACCCCTACGGATGCTTATGAGTATGCCTATTTCTCAGACGGTCCTCTCCCGGATTCTATTCCGATGTGGAAAGTGCAGACTAAAGGATATATTACAGATGAGGGGTATGCGCCAGGTATGGTTGCCCGGCCCGGTGGATTTGAAGATTCACCGGAAGCAGAATATATTTCCAGCGGTGTATGTGCAAAAGATCTGGGAGCTGTTGCGATCGGGCGGCACGGTAATTTCCTGCATTGGGGATTTGTCGCTTCTCCGGCCGATATGACCGAAGAGGCTCAAGTGGTGTTGGCTAATGCCATTGTTTATATTTCCCGTTTCGCCGGACAGAAACCCATCGCCCGGAAATACAATGATCGCATTGCTACCCGTGATGATCTGAAGGAACTGAAACACCTGTCGACCCGTAAGGCATGGAAAGCATGGGGGCAGGAGGGGGAGAGCTATGAGGGTTTTGTAAAACGCTACCAGGAAGAGGCTTTTGAGCGTTTCGGGATTGATGAGCAGGCTTATGTGGAATATTATGACAGCAATAAGGATTATTTCTATGGTGGAGAAGGCATGTATAAACTGGTCGTAGATGAGGATGTGAAAAGCCTGGGTATTCCGAACAATGATCAGAAATTATTGGATACGGCCATCGGTTTGCTGGAAAAGGGACAGGACACAGAGAAGGCCTGCCGGATACTGAACCGTTATACTTTATGTCGTTTTATAACTCCCGGGGAATGGAGAAACTGGTATGAAACCAATAAGAATCGTTTGTTTTTTACAGAAGCAGGGGGATGGCTGTTTCTGGTCAATAGCCGGGATGAAAATGTCCTTGGTAATGATTATCACGTCCGCGATGCCCAGCCGGTAGCTCAGTTGCCTGAAACTGTTACTACAACGGATGAGGATCCGGTACAGCTATCTGTGTCTCTGTCTGATGCCGTTGACGGGAAACGGGAGGTAGTGATCCGGATCAACATTCATCCCGGTTATCATATTTATGCCTATGTGGCTAAATCCGATCCGTATATAACGACCTCGGTAGAAGTGAACTTGCCCGAAGGATATGAGAAAGTGGGAAAATTACAAAGCCCGGCCTTCAAAACTTTTAATGCCAAGGGAACTACAATCTATGAAAAAGAGGTGGTTTTCCGTCAGCAGGTAAAAGGACAGGGGATAGGTGGGATCAGTTGTAAAGTAGGGTATCAGTGCTGTGATAATCACATTTGTATGCCATCCTCTGAAAAACAGTTTGTGGTGGAGCTTAGATAGTGAAAGCCAGATGGAGCAAAAGGTTGCATAACCTTGTAGCCTTTGCCTATACTGACCCTGTCAGAGTATGGGATGATGGAAAAGAGCATAAACGTAAACAGTGATAATAAACAAAAATGGGAGGTACTGATGCCTCTCATTTTTTAACTTGATTTTATTTTCGCTTTATTTTCGTGTTTTGTGTAATAAGAATTA
>JAVXFZ010000048.1:0-19389 GCA_036657595.1 Odoribacter sp.
GGAACAGGAAAAGCATTGGCACGCGGTGTTTACGGCTTCACGGGCGGAGAAGAAGGTGAGGGAGAGGTTGAGAGAAGAGGGCGTGGAGTGTTTTTTGCCGGTACAGACGGTGGTGAGGCAGTGGACGTATAGGAAGTCGCGGGTGGAGGTGCCGGTGATTGCGGGGATGATTTTTGTGCGGGTGACGAAGGTGGAGCGGGTGAAGGTGTTGGAAACGAAGGGGGTGGTGATGTTTTTGCGATTGAGGGGAGAGAATGGACCGGCAGTGATCCCGGATAAGCAGATGAGGGAGTTCCGGTTTTTATTGGATTTTTCGGAAGAGGCGGTGGAGGTGACGAATGAGAAGGTGGCGGTGGGGGATTTGGTGATAGTGGTGAAAGGGGCATTGAAGGGTTTGGAAGGGGAGCTGGTGCGTTTGGGTGGGGATACGAAGGTGGTGGTGAGGATGGAGATGTTGGGGTGTGCGATGGTGAAGATTCCGGCGAGTTTTGTGGAAAGAATGTTGAAGATTGAAGTTTAGTATTGATTCGTTGATTTGTTTAGAGGAAAAAGGATGAAAGAATATTCGGTTTGTTATGATCGGTTTTGCATCGGGAAGTTTACCGTGAGTTGTGAAGATTGTGATGGGGTGGTGCCATTTGATGATTTGGGAGCTTTTGAGATGTATCTGTTGGGGATGTGGAGCGATGGGATGGTGGTGACGATGAAGGGCTATGACGAGAAGGCGGGTGAGAGTCGGTTTGTGTTGTTGATGCCTGACGGGAGCGAGCAGTTGATGTCGTATTCGAAGGAGAGGGGTTTTGTGGTGGAGGCTTATCGAAATGCGGGGGAAGGGCGGTTTGCTTATTTGTTGGCATTTTTACAGGGATTGAAATATAGGGGGTATGAGGGATACGAGGAGTATGAGGAGGGGATGATTTGTGGGGTGGTGAATGTTGGAGAGAAGTCGTTGACTTATTGCGGCAGGAATTTTGCAGAGGTGCAGGAGGATTTTGTCAGGGTGATAGAAGAGGTGCTTGATGTTTAATTTATCCGTTTATTTGTTGAAAAAATAGGTGGTTTAATTGTAGAAGATACTTCCCTTATCCGGTGGCGGATAGGGGAATTTTTGTATATTTAGGGCATCAAACGGATCACGGGGATGATGGTTGTAAATAATAGGTAGTAATTATGGGACAGGAAGTTGAACGGAAATTTTTAGTGAACGGGGAGTTTAAATGTCAAGCATTCCGGTCGGAACGGATAATGCAGGGGTATCTTTCGTCGGTGCCGGAGCGGACGGTGAGGGTGAGGATTAGGGGAGAACGAGGGTATCTGACTATTAAAGGAAAGACGGGAGTGTCGGGGCTTAGTCGGTATGAGTGGGAAAAAGAGATTTCTGTGGAGGAGGCGAAGGAGTTGTTGCGGTTGAGCGAACCGGGAATGATTGATAAAACACGTTATTTGGTGGAAGTGGGGAAGCATATTTTTGAAGTCGATGAGTTTTATGGAGAAAATGAAGGCTTGGTTTTAGCGGAGATTGAGTTGGAATATGAGGAGGAGGCTTTTGAAAAGCCGGATTGGTTGGGACAGGAGGTGACCGGAGATTTACGATATTATAATGCGGCTTTGACAAAGCATCCTTTTAAAGATTTTTGAAACTGTTATGCAATGTGACAAATACAGAAGAAGCTGTGAGAGGTGACGTTGCATAACGGTTTTTGTTATTTTCCCTTTATTGCGTCCGGCAAAGGTAGTTGGTCGTTGAAATGATTAATGACGTGAGAGGAGTCGCAGAAGGGTTTGTTATTGGAAGCACCGCAACGGCAGAGGGTGACACGATTGCGCTGTTCGTAGGCTGTCCCGTCTGGACCGTTGATGGGAATGCCTCCTTGTATCCAAAGAGGACCGCTGCAATGTTCTTGCGGGTCTTCTATCAGTCCGATGGTCGGTTTCAAGGGTGGTTCGTAGAATGTTCCTTTTTGTTTATCCCATAATTTTAATCGTCCGGCAGGACAGTGTGTGCTTTCGTGTACAGCTAAATCGTGTGTTTGGGGGTCGTCTGAATTTTTTATCAATTCCCAGACTGAGCCTTTTGCCATACAGAAGCGGGTATGTGCGCAGTAGGTTGGATTGTCGGAGAGTTGTACGGTGGGACTGTCATATAAATCTGCTTTTTGAAGCAGTGGGACGTTGTCGGCAGTGAGTGTCGGATCCCATTTTGCCGTGTGATGTGAACCGTCACAATAGGGATGGTTTTTTGAATGTCCGCAGCGACATAAGGCAGTGGGCTCTTTATCTGTTTGAAATGAATGTCCTTTTGTGTATTGCCAAGGGGAATGTTCTTTGTTGAGTGTGATGATTTCCTGTTGTACCGTTGGTTGCCCGAATACGAGGTAGGGACCATTGGCGGTAATGTCAATGTGATATTTGGGATCAGGTTTTGGTGTTCCCGGTTCGATGTGACGTATTTTTTCTTCCATATTCCGAAATTTGAGTTATTTGTATTATACTCTTTCGGACATTTGAAAGTTATAGAAAGTATGGGGAAATCATCGGTTTATTCTATTTCTGTTACCAACTTCCGCTGGATCCTCCTCCTCCGAAGCTACCACCTCCGAATCCACCAAAAGAACCGCTACCACTACTGAAAGAGCCGAAGTTACTACCTCCTCCTCCGAGACCTCCGATAAAGAAAGGAGGTACGCTTCCGCCGGCGTGGCTGCCGGTTGTGTAGCCCCGACGTTTGCGGACAAATACGGGGAGTAGGAAGATGATTAAGAAAGGAAGGACAATCCACGAGCCTCTTTTGTTGGAGCCTTTGCGGGCATATTGATCGGCGGTGTATTCACCTCCGGTGATTTTCATTAGGACATTGGTGGCGTTGTTGACACCGGCAAAGTAATTCCCTATTTGAAATAGGGGTATAATTTCGTTGCGTATGATGCGGGAGGCTATGGCGTCCGGTAAGACACCTTCAAGTCCATAACCAACGGCAATGGCTACTTGTCCTCTTTCGTCTTTACTTTTTGGTTTTATGAGCAACAGGATGCCATTGTCTTTTCCTTTTTGTCCAATCCCCCATTTCTCTGCCAGTTGTTGTGCGTAATCGTTGGGATCGTAGCCTTGTAGGGAAGGTATGGTGACAACAGCGATTTGGGTGGAAGAGGTGTCGTTGAAATGTCGGAGCTTTTGTTCTAATGCTTCTGTTTGTTGGGTATCAAATAAGCCGGTGAAGTCATTGACAATCCGTTTGGGTTGCATTGGTTCCGGAAAGTCCTGCGCAAGAACGGTGAAGGTGAGGAATAAGGTTATGAGGGTGATCAGGTGTTTCATTTTGTAGGTTTGAGATATTATTCCTTAAACGAAATGTCGTCGGATAGTTCGTTCACATCGTCCGACTGGTAGGGAAAATATGTTTTTAATTGCTTGCCTGCTGTGATGACCGCCTCGCAGACTCCTTCACAGATTTGATTGTTTTTAAATTTCTCTACCATATTGCTTTTGATGTCATCCCAAAAGTCTTTGGGGACTTTGGCATTGATTCCGGCATCTCCGAGTATCGCCAGCTTTTTATCTTCTAACGCGATGTAGATTAAGATTCCATTACGTAGTGCCGTTTTGTGCATTTTCAAGTCGGCAAATACCTGTGCAGCGCGATCGAGAATTTCTTTTGAAGTATGATTCTCGAAGTGTACGCGGATTTCTCCGGAAGAATCTTTTTCTGCCTGCTGGATGGCTGCCAAGATGGCAGCCTTTTGTTCTTGCGTGAAATATTTAGATGGCGACATTGTTTTTTGAATCATCAGAATTCTACTTTTGGGGCATTTTCGGCTCCTGCATTGGCTTCAAAATAAGGTTTTACCGTGAAACTGAACATCCCTGCCAATATGTTTTGAGGAAATTGGCGGATATATGCATTGTAGCTACGGGCTGTTTCATTGAATTTGCGACGTTCGACAGCAATTCGGTTTTCTGTCCCTTCTAATTGTGCTTGCAGGTCGAGGAAGTTTTGGTTGGCTTTTAAGTCCGGATAACTTTCAGAAATAGCCATCAGACGTGATAATGCGGATGATAATTCTCCTTGTACTTTATTTAGTTTTTGTAAGGAGGCTTCATCGAGATTGTCTACGTTGATTTGCATTTGTGTGGCTTTGGCGCGGGCATTGACCACTTCTGTCAGTGTATTCTCTTCGTGTGCGGCATAGCCTTTTACGGTGCTGACGAGATTGGGGATCAGATCCAATCGACGTTGGTATTGATTTTCTACGTTTGACCATTGTGCAGAAACTCCTTCGCTTCTGTTTACCATACCGTTGTAAGTTCCTTTGAACCAGAAAAAAATGCTGAGAATGATGACAGCAATAACAATTAAAATAATGTATCCTTTGTTCATTTTATGATGGTTATTATTTACGGGGATAAAGTTAATCATTTAATGGTTTTACCGAAGTGATTTTGATAATTATTAAGTTTTTTGACGATAAACTTTACTTTGCGTTTATATTTTGTATTGCCGGGCTTTTTCTATCGCTTCGTGAATGTTGCTGCAAATATTTTCTTCTCCAATTTTGTCGGCAAATCCTGCTTTGGTGAGTACACTGTGTACTTGTTCGTTTACACCGGAAAGGATAATGCGAATCTTTTCTTTTTCTGAGAGACGATAGAGGCTTTCAAGATTATGAAGTCCGGTGGTATCCATAAATGGCACTTTTCGCATTCTAATGATTCGAATACGGGGCTTGTCACCGATGGTTTTCATACATTCGTCGAATTTGTTGGCAACACCGAAGAAGAACGGACCATCTATTTCGTATACTTCTACGCCTTTGGGAATGGTTAATTTTTCTTCTTCGTGGTAGATTTCACTTTCTTTGGAGAGATCTACTTCGTTTGTAGCTACTGAAATTTTGGTGGCTTCGCTCATTCGCTTCATAAAAAGGACCATTGCTAATAGTAATCCAACTTCAATAGCGATAGTCAGGTCGAAGATGACAGTGAGCAAGAATGTGGTTAGTAGGACAATAACGTCTGATCGAGAGTTTTTGAGCAGTGATCGGAAGGTGCGCCATTCGCTCATATTGTAGGATACGATAATCAATACTCCTGCAAGGCAAGCCATTGGTATGTGTTTGGTTAACGGACCGAGGAATAGCAGGATGAGGAGTAGGACAAAGGCGTGTATTAATCCGGCAACCGGTGTGCGTCCTCCATTATTGATATTCGTCATTGTACGGGCAATGGCACCGGTGGCGGGGATGCCGCCGAAGAATGGGGTGATGATGTTGGCGGCTCCTTGAGCAATTAATTCTGTGTTGGAATTGTGTTTTTGTCCGGTGACACCGTCGGCAACGGTTGCCGATAGTAAGGATTCGATGGCTCCCAGTATGGCTATTGTGAAGGCTGTTGGAAGTAATAGTTTGATAGTGGTGATATTAAAAGCAAGTCCTACCGGAGATGGGAGGGAGGCATTGATTTCAAAACGATCGCCGATGGTTTCTAAGTTCTGTATGCCGAAATGGTAGCGAAGTAGGTAGCTAATAACTGTCATCACGAGGATGGCGATGAGTGAACCCGGTATTTTTTTGGAGAATTTAGGAGTAATCAAGATCAGAAGTACACTGCCGATGCCTACACCTAATGATAATAAATTGGCTGTCCCGGCACTTTGTATGTAAGCGATCCATTTGGAAATAAAATCAGCGGGGACGGCTTCCATTGTTAGCCCGAACAGGTCTTTCATTTGGGTGGTGAAGATCGTGAGGGCGATGCCGCTGGTGAATCCTACGATAATGGGATAGGGGATGAAACGAATGATGGTGCCCAGTTTGAATACACCCATTAGTACAAGCATTATGCCCGCCATTACAGTGGCTATTGCCAAGCCTTCGATGCCAAATTGTTGGACGATGCCGTAGACGATAACAATAAATGCTCCTGTGGGTCCACCGATTTGTACGGAACTGCCGCCGAGGAATGAAACGATAAATCCGGCGATGATGGCTGTGATAAGTCCTTTTTCCGGACTGACACCAGAGGCGATACCGAAGGCGATAGCTAATGGAAGGGCTACGATTCCAACGATGATTCCTGCCATTAAGTCGGCGAAGAATTTTTCTTTGTTGTAATGTTTCAACGCACTGAATAGTGTCGGTTGGAAGTCAAAATGTTTCATATCTTTAGGCTTTGTGTCACTAAAGTTTGCAAAATTATAAAAAAATAGAATCAATCCTAAATTAGAAGGATAGTAATTTTTTTAGATAAGAAACAATATGTGACCGAAGAGTGCTTTAAAGACGGTTCTGTGGAAAGAGATTGTTTTTTACTTTGATTTGTGTAAACTTTCTCTACTTTCCTGTCTATTTTACGGAATTATTGTAAATTTGCCTCATAATCTCAATTTACTACAATATGAGCGGATTTTTTGGTTGCGTATCGCGTAAAGAATGTGTTGCCGATGTATTTTATGGTACAGACTACCATTCTCATTTAGGAACAAAGAAAGCCGGTATGGCTTTTTACAATGGTGAAAACTTTGTTCGTTCGATTCACAGTATAGAAAGTGCCTATTTTCGGAATAAATTTGAACCTGACTTAGAGAATTTTATTGGTTCTCACTTAGGAATCGGTGTGATCAGTGATTTTGAATCTCAGCCAATTACCGTCACTTCCCATTTGGGATGTTTTGCGGTGGTTACGGTTGGACGAATTGATAATTTGGAAGAGGTTTCGGATAAATTGTTGAAAGATAAAATTCATTTTGCGGAAATGTCGGGCTCTTCTATCAATCCGACGGAAGTGGTGAGTATATTAATCAATCAGGGGGAAACGTTTAAAGAAGGAATAGAGAATGTGTATAACACCGTCAAAGGTTCTTGTTCTTTTCTAATCCTTACGGATAGTTGCATTTATGCTGCCCGTGATAAATTTGGGCGTACGCCGATTATTATTGGTAAAAATGAATTGGGGTATGTAGTGGCGAGCGAGAGTTCTTCGTTTACTAATTTGAATTATAATATTGTTCGCGATTTAGGCGCACACGAAGCGGTGCGGGTATCTAAGGATGGTATCACCCCGATCATTGCAGCGGAAGGTCGTAAACAGATTTGCTCTTTTCTTTGGGTGTACTATGGTTATCCGTCGGCTTATTATGAAGGCATTAATGTCGAGGCTACACGTTATCGTTGTGGCGCAGCAATGGCAGCACGTGATGATTTGAAGCCTGATTTTGCCGCCGGTATTCCGGATTCCGGAGTCGGGCACGCTATCGGCTATTCAAATGCCAAAGGAGTTCCCTATAAGCGTCCTTTTGTGAAATATACACCTACTTGGCCCCGTAGTTTTATGCCACAGAATCAGAGTATGCGTGATTTGGTGGCTAAAATGAAGTTGTTGCCCAACGAGGCTTTTACACGCGATGCAAAAATCGTATTCTTGGATGATTCTATTGTGCGGGGAACGCAGTTGAAAGATAATGTGGTGAAATTGCGGGAATGTGGAGTGAAAGAAGTACATATTCGCATTGCTTGTCCGCCGTTGATTTATCCGTGTCGTTTTCTGAATTTTTCAACTTCTCGTTCTACATTTGATTTATTTGCCCGTCGGGTGATCCGGGATTTGGAAGGTACATCGGAATTGACGGAGGAGGTATTGAAGCCTTATACAGATCCTGATTCGGATAAATATAAAGAAATGGTGCGTGTGATGCGTCAGCATTTGCAATTGGATTCTCTACGCTTTCAGCGTTTGGATGATTTAGTGGCTGCCATCGGTCTACCGAAAGAACAATTGTGTACACATTGCTGGGATAATTCCAGCTATATGGAATAAAAATGTACGTATGAGAAAATGGATAATATCCTTGCTGATATGCTTAATGGTATGTCTGTCAGCGCGAGCTATGTCTGCATCGGAAGAGTGGCTTGATCCGAAGGTGAATGCTATCAACCGATTGCCGGGGAAAGCGGCTTATTTTGCTTATCCTTCGGTGCAGGCTGCGGCAGAAGGTGTAAAGGAAAATGCTTCGAATTTTATGTCGTTGAATGGTCAATGGAAATTTAATTGGGTGAGGAATGCAAATGACCGACCGATAAATTTCTATCGTCTTGATTTTGAAGATCGTTGTTGGGTGGATTTTCCTGTTCCCGGCATTTGGGAACTGAATGGTTATGGTGATCCGATTTATAAAAATACGAGTTATGCTTGGGTGAATCAATTTTCTTCTAATCCGCCGATGGTGGAGGAGAAGAATAATCACGTTGGTTCCTACCGTCGGACGATAGACTTGCCGTCGGATTGGAAGGGACAGCAAATGTACCTGCATATTGGTTCTGCTACCTCTAATCTTTATGTATGGGTGAATGGACGGTTTGTCGGTTACAGCGAAGATAGCAAGATGGCTGCGGAGTTTGATGTAACAGAATATCTACGACCGGGAAAGAATCTGATTGCGATGCAGGTTTTCCGTTGGTGTGACGGGAGTTATTTGGAAGATCAGGATTTTTGGCGATTGTCGGGAATTGCGCGGGAAGTATATCTATATGCTCGCCCCTCCTTACATATTGAAGATTTCTTCATTACGCCGGATTTAGATACCGCTTATTGTGATGGAACCTTGGATGTGGCAGCGACTGTCACACGAGGGAATGGATCGGTGGAGGTGGAATTGAGAGATCAGAGGGGGAGTGTTGTGGAGAAAACAAGTGTAAAATCGGACGGGAAAGGGCGTGTGCATACAGTGATGAGGCTTGAAAAACCGGCTAAATGGAGTGCTGAGGCACCGAATCTGTATACATTATTCCTGACGTTGAAAGATAAGGCAGGAAAGGTGGTCGAAGTGATTCCGCAACGGGTTGGTTTCCGTAAGATAGAATTGAAAAAAGAGCAAGGGCAAGTGTGGGTGAACGGGAAACCGGTCTTATTCAAGGGAGCGAATCGTCACGAGATGGATCCCTTGACCGGTTATGCAGTGAGTCGGGAAAGAATGTTGGAAGATATTCGTATTTTGAAAGAGAATAATTTGAATGCTGTACGTACTTGTCACTATCCGGATGATCCTGAATGGTATAAGCTTTGTGATGAATACGGCATCTATTTGGTGTGTGAGGCAAATGTTGAATCGCACGGGATGGGCTATGGTAATCGGACATTGGCGAAAGTTCCTTCGTATGCAAAAGCACATTTGGAGAGAAATCAACGTATGGTAGAGGCATTTAAAAATCATCCTTCGATTATCTTTTGGTCAATGGGGAATGAGGCGGGCGATGGTCCTAATTTTGAGGCTTGCTACCGATGGATCAAGGAGTATGATAACAGTCGTCCTGTGCAATACGAACGTGCCGGTAGTGCTGCTCATACGGATATTGTTTGTCCAATGTATTGTAAATTAGATTGGTTGGAACAATATGCTAAAGGCAATGACAAACGTCCGCTGATTATGTGTGAATATGCCCACGCGATGGGAAATTCGGAAGGTGGATTTAAGGAATATTGGGATTTGATTCGGAAATATTCAAAATTGCAGGGAGGATTTATTTGGGACTTTGTTGATCAAGGACTTCGTAGATATACTCCTGATGGTTCTATGATTTATACCTATGGCGGAGATTTTAATCGTTATGACGGTTCAGATAATAATTTTAATTGTAACGGATTGATTAGTCCTGATCGGGTGGCTAATCCTCATATTTATGAGGTGAAAAAAGTATATCAGTCGATTTTGACAAGCTGGGCAGACAAGGAGAAAGGAATGGTGAATGTGTACAATGAACATTTCTTTACCGATCTTTCAAATTATGATATGCAGTGGCAGCTATTGGTGAATGGGAAACCTGTTAAACAAGGGGTTATTACCTCTTTGCTCGTCGCTCCTCAGACGACTTGTGCAGTCGCTTTGGGAATTGAGAAGACGGATATTCCGACAAAGGGAGAAGTGTTGTTGAATGTAGCCTATCGTTTGAAACAGGCGGAAACTTTATTACCTGCCGGTTATGTGGTTGCGGAGGAACAATTGGAGATAACGCCTTATTCGGATTTTAGCATAGAGATTGCCACGACGAAAGAACGGGCGACGGTATATGAAGATCTGTCGCATATTGTGATTACTGCCGGCGAAACAGAGGTGACCTTTGGAAAATCAGCGGGTTGGATTGAAAGTATCAACCTGAGTGGGCGGGAAATGATTGCCTCCGGATTTGCTTTGAAACCGAATTTTTGGCGGGCACCGACGGATAATGATTTCGGGGCAGGTTTGAATCGCCGTTGGGTAGATTGGCGGAAACCGGAATTGAAGCTGAAGGGGTTGAAAGCGGAAGAAAAAGAGGGACAGGTGGAAGTGACAGCGATCTATGAGCTTCCGAAACTTTCTGCCGGACTGACGATGACTTATCGGGTGAACGGAAAGGGAGAGATCCGTCTTCAGGAACAATTGAAGGTGGATGAGGAGAAAAAAGGGATGCCTCATTTATTCCGTTTTGGTATGCAATTGGTGATGCCCGGACAATTTGACCGCATTGATTATTATGGGCGGGGACCGTTAGAGAATTATAGCGATCGTCTGTACAGTCAATCCATCGGACATTATCGCCAGTTGGTGAAAGATCAATATTATCCTTACGTCCGTCCGCAGGAGTCGGGTACAAAAAGTGATATTCGTTGGTGGAAACTTACGGATATAGACGGACGCGGATTACTGATTCGTTCGGATCTTCCATTTTCGGCTTCTGCCCTTAATTATTTGCAGGACGATTTGGATGACGGTTGGGAAAAAGGACAACGTCATTCCGGAGAGTTGCAGCCACGTGACTTGACTTGTTTGTCGTTTGATTTGAAACAGATGGGACTTGGATGTATTGATAGTTGGGGACAATGGCCTTTGCCGCAATACCGTCTGCCATACGATAGTTATACTTTTAACGTTGTGATTACGCCGGTTCGGAAACGATAAAAATTGGGTCGATAAACTTTGTTGAATTTATCGACCCAATTACTTTAAATTTCTAATCTTAGAATTGAATATTTAGTGTTTCAACTGATGTGCGGACAAATCTTTCTGTACACAGTTTTTAAACATAAATACGCCATTCATTTAAATAATCTATTCATTGAATTTTGTAGTTATTTGTCTTTTGGTATCTCTTTCATTCGTATTCCACATCGTTTCCTTCAAGTTCCTTTCTATTTATCTCTTTCCGAGTCATAGTGCGCCAGGCATACCAAATATAGGCGATGACAAAGGGAATGATCAACGATACCCACGACATTGCCTTCAGTGTGTAGAAGGACGATGAGGCATTTTGTATCGTCAGGGAAGAGGATAGGTCAGTAGACGATGGATAGAAAGAGGTCCCGTTGAAGCCCACGAGAATAAATAGAGCAAAGACCGTTACGATCGTTCCTGCCCCGGAAAACCAGATTCCTTTGTTCCACGTCGGATTCAAGAGGGTGCGGATGATACCATACAGCACGCCGCTCACACCGCTCACAAAAATAAGAGTATTTAGTGGCATTTCGATTAGGTTGTAAAAGTATTTATACGCCACCAATGTCACGTTTCCTTCTGTATCAACAGCATATCCCTTTCCTGATAGCATAAATCCAATGAATAATAAGAATGTGAATACAAAAAAGGTAGCATTGTAACTCATTTGAAGATAACTTCTGCGGTGGATCTCCGGATGGTCGATCGTATTCATAAAATAAAGAGAAGCTATGGTGCGCGATAGAAAGAATACGGCAAATGCCAAGAAATAATTGTTCACGACTAATAAGGCGTCTAATCCTCGCCAAGGTGTCATCCATTCAACGTGATGCATTATATCCAATCGAAAGGGAGAACCGGTGAAAAATGTGGCAACAGCAGCCCCTAATAATAGGGGTGCAGCATATCCATTGATTAAAAGAAATATTTCGTAAGTACGTGTCCCTAAAAAATTGTTTTTCTTATTCCGATACTCATAGGATACCGCTTGTATGACAAAAGAAAAAAGGATTAACATCCAAACAATGTAGGCTCCGCCGAAACTGGTGGAATAGAATAACGGAAAGCTGGCGAAGAAAGCACCGCCGAACACGACCAGCGTTGTGAACGTGTATTCCCATTTTAGTCCCAGTGTATGAATGATCAGATCGCGCTCCTCCTTTGTTTTCCCTACGGTATAAAGCAGACTTTGTCCGCCTTGAACAAATAATAGAAATACCAGTGTCCCTCCCAGTATAGAAATTAATATCCACCAATAATGTTGTAGTATAGCTAAGTCCATATTGTAATGTTTATTTATTTAATGGTTAATTCGTTTCCTTCACTTTTCATTTTCTTGATTTGCGAAATCATAATTCCGATTTCGGCAATCAATAGTAGCGTGAATAAAATAGCAAACATCCAGAAAGTAGTCATTACTAATCCTGAAGAAACTTGGGTAATCGCTACATTGGTTGGCATCAGATCTTGTACCACCCAAGGTTGGCGTCCTACTTCGGCTACGATCCAGCCGCATTGTGATGCGACATAGGCTAACGGCATACAGATGATGGCTAAATATGGGATAAATCGGAATTTCTCAAACTTTCTCCGTTGGGCATACCACCACGAAATGACGAATAACAGAATGAATAATATCCCTGACGCTACCATTATACGGAAGCTGTAAAATACTAAGGAAACCGGAGGAATGGCATCGTATGCCGAAGTCAGGTAGCCATATCCGAAGTCAGAAAAATTCTTTTGCAATGTGCTTAATGCTTGTGCGGCAAGTGTATCATTCTTTTCTGTAACGGCTTGCCGATACGTTTTCAATGATTCAATAGCCAGCGTTCCGTTTTTCATTCGCTGTTTTATAGATGGATAAATTTTTCCTTCATACGATGTATATCCGTCTATAATATTCTGAATACCGGGAATAAATGCCTCCGGATCGCGGTAGCTGAGGTATGATAATGTATTTGGCATTGTAATACCGTACTTCACCGTTTTCATTCGCTCATTGGGCAATTGCGGATCATCGGTCGTTAATCCGATGAGTGTTAGTCCCACACCATTGCTGCCGTGATTCAATCCTTCCATTGCGGCTAATTTCATTGGTTGTGTACGGGTGACATCTTGTGCACTGGTGTCGCCTGTAAAGATGGTCGCTAAGATGCTGAACAAGCCGAAGATGGAGGCGAGTAGAATACTTTTGCGTGCCAATTCAAAATTTCGTTTTTTTAGAATAAACCACGCACTGATGCCGATGACGAAACAGGCGGAAAGAGTATAGGCGGAAGTCACCGTATGGAAAAATTTATTCATAGCGGTCGAAGAAAACAGAATCGCCCAGAAATCATTCATCTCATTGCGAGCTGTCAGTGGATTGAAATCCATACCTACCGGATTCTGCATCCAGGCGTTTGCGACTAAAATCCAAAGAGCGGAAATGTTTGACCCAAGGAAGACCATCCACGTAGCGGTTAAATGGAAGCGTTTACTGACTTTATTCCATCCGAAAAACATCACAGCAAAAAAGGTTGCTTCCAGAAAAAAGGCAAACAGACCTTCAATGGCTAACGGAGCACCGAAAATGTCACCGACAAACCAAGAATAATTCGACCAGTTGGAGCCGAATTGAAATTCAAGAATAAGTCCGGTGGCAATGCCGATTGCAAAGTTCACGGCGAACAGCTTCATCCAAAATTTAGTAGCATTTAGCCATTCCTCCTTGCCGGTTCTCACCCATAAGGTTTCCATCACCGCTAAGAGAAAAGAGAGTCCCAATGTGAGAGGAACAAACATATAGTGATAGATGGCTGTCATAGCAAATTGCCAGCGTGACCATTCTACCAATGATGCGGAAGAGATTTCGAGAATCATATTTTAAGGTTTAGTGATTAATCTATTCAATACGGAATTACTTTTTTCCTGATCGCTCGTATATTGATGATTCAGGTAATTGGGCATCAGCAACAATTTAAAGACCACAAACAGAATGAAAAGTTTTGCAAGAACAATAAGAATCAGTACCTTACCCCATCGGGGAAGATGGCTAAATCCATCGTAATATATATTCCAAAGACATTTGATCATAGTTGTAGGATTGAGCTTTTTGTTAAAATAGACGTATTAAAGGTATAAATGTTTTTATTATAAATGGAAATCAGCTTAAATTATTTATTTTTGATGAGGAATGAATGAGCTTAATTATTAAAACAAGTCGATGAACCTATATACAAAGTACATTTTAGGAGTTTTGGCGCTATTGATTGCGTTATTCTTTTCGTGGTATTTCTTTTCCGTGATTATCTATGTATTGGTGGCTGCGGTGATTTCTTTTATCGGTAAGCCGATTATAGATCTTTTGGGACGAATAAAATGGCGGGGGTGCCATTTGCCGGATGGAGTAAATGCTGCGATTACGGTTATTTGTTTGTGGGCTGCATTTGTTCTATTTTTCAGCACTATTATTCCTCTCTCTATCCGTGAATTTCAATCGCTCGGTAGTATTAGTGTGACTAATATTGTCAACGAATTGGATGCCCCGATACAGGATGCAGGGCATTTCCTTAAAAACTATGGTCTATTGGAGGAAGGTGAAGACGTAAAAAACTATATCAGTGAAGAACTGAATGACATTATGAATGTTGCACATTTGAAAGATTGGTTTGGCACACTTGCCGGGACGGTGAGCAATTTATTTGTTTTTCTTTTTTCGGTTACGTTTATATCCTTTTTCTTTCTAAAGGATAGTCGTCTTTTTTCCGGAATGGTATTGGCAATTGTGCCCTCTCGATTTGAAGACCAGGCACGAAATGCACTTGATTCTATCCAAAAATTGTTGGTACGTTATTTTGTTGGTTTGTTGCTTGAAGTTTTAGGTGTAATGGCTCTCAATACCGTTGGATTGACAATTGTCGGATTGAATTTTAGCAATGCTGTTGTGATTGGTCTTGTTACGGGAATTTTGAATGTGATCCCATATATAGGTCCGATGATTGGTATATTTTTCGGATTAACGGTGGGAATTGCTTTGAATTTAAACCTTGATTTCTACGACCAAATGCTTCCGATGCTGATCTATATGACACTTGTTATGCTATTAACACAATTAATCGACAATATTCTTTTTCAACCATTCATCTACGGGAATAGCGTACACGCTCATCCCCTTGAAATTTTCCTGGTGATCCTGATGGCAGGTAGCCTTGCCGGTATTCCGGGAATGATCTTCGCCATTCCTTCATATACGGTATTGCGTGTGATCCTCAAAGAATTTTTTAATAAATATAAATTAGTAAAAAAACTCACTCAAAGTTTGAATGAGTGAGTCTATATTTCGATTTACCATCTCTTTTAGAGAAGTGCTGCTTCCAACACTTCTCTAATGGAATCGACATAATGAAATTTCAACCCTTTCAGGTATTCCTTTTTAATATCTTCGATATCTTTCTGATTCTCCTTACATAGAATAATCTCTTTGATGCCGGCACGTTTGGCTGCCAATATCTTCTCTCGAATTCCTCCCACCGGTAGCACTTTCCCGCGTAGAGTGATTTCTCCGGTCATAGCGATCGCCTGCTTTACCTTTCGTCCTGTCAAGGAAGAAACCAATGCTGTCACCATTGTGACACCTGCCGATGGACCGTCTTTGGGAACAGCTCCCGCCGGCACGTGTACGTGTATATCATTTTCTGCAAACATCTTTTCATCGATCCCGATCTCTGCTGTGTGCGATTTAATATATTCCAATGCTAAGGTGGCAGATTCTTTCATCACATCCCCCAAATTACCGGTTAGACTCAAATTCCCCTTGCCTTTGCTGAAACTTGATTCGATATAAAGGATTTCCCCGCCGACAGCCGTCCACGCTAATCCGGTTACTACTCCCGGTAATTCATTCCCTTGATATTCTTCCCGAGAAAAAATAGGACTGCCTAAATATTCATTCACCTTGGCTTCATCCAATGTCACGGTGAATTTCTTGTTCAAGGCAACTTTGCGTGCGACGTGCCGCATTATTTTGGCAATTGTCATATCTAAACTTCTTACCCCAGATTCACGAGTGTATTTCTCTATGATCACATCAATCGTTTCATCAGGAATAGAAATATGCGCAGCTGTGACACCGTGATTCTCTAATTGCTTCGGAATCAAATGGCGTTTTGCGATTTCTCGCTTTTCCTCCATCAGATAGCCACTCACTTCAATAATTTCCATTCGATCGCGCAACGGTCCGGCAATTGTACTCAGATCATTTGCCGTTGCAATAAACATCACCTTCGACAAATCGTAATCAATGTCTAAAAAGTTATCGTGAAAGCTACTGTTCTGTTCAGGATCAAGTACTTCTAATAAAGCTGATTGAGGATCACCCCGAAAATCATTGCCCACCTTATCTATTTCATCCAAAATAAATACAGGATTAGAAGTTCCCGCTTTTTTAATACTTTGTAAAATACGTCCCGGCATCGCTCCGATATAAGTCTTGCGATGTCCTCGAACTTCCGATTCATCGTGCAAACCTCCCAATGACATCCTGATAAATTCTCGATTTACGGCGTGAGCAACCGATTTTCCTAAAGAGGTTTTTCCAACTCCCGGAGGACCATATAGACAGAGAATGGGAGATTTCATATCTGCTTTCAGCTTTAATACAGCCAAATATTCTAATATTCTCTCCTTCACTTTTTCCAATCCGAAATGATCGGCATCCAACACCTTTTTGGCGTGATTTAAATCCAAATTATCTGTGGAATAATGATTCCAAGGTAAATCCAACATTTCACGTAGATAATTCGCTTGTACAGAATAATCAGGAGCGGCAGGATTCAGCCGTTTCAACTTATTCAATTCCTTTTTGAAAATATCCCGCACATTATCGTCCCACTCTTTTTTGCTACTGAGCTCTTCCAATTCACTGATCTCTTCATCCATCGGATTTCCTCCCAATTCATCTTGAATGGTTTTCATTTGCTGATGAAGGAAATACTCACGTTGCTGTTTGTCTATGTCTGTCTTTACTTTTTTCTGAATATCGTTTTTTAATTCCAACAGACTCACTTGTTTACTGAGAATCTCTAATAGCTTAATTGCCCGTTGTTTCAGGTTGTCAATTTCCAGTAATTCCTGTTTATTCTGATAATCCACATCTGTATTTGAAGAAATGAAATTAATCAGAAACAACATACTTTCAATATTTTTCAGAGCAAAGCCCGCTTCATTTGGGATATGGCTTGAATACTTTACAATCTTGGATGCCATATCTTTTAATGACTCGGCTATTGCGTTATATTCCGTATCATTGTCAGGCAATGCTTCCTCTTGCTTCACGCTGATTTTTCCTACGTGATAAGGATTATCATATAAAATATCTTCTAATAAAAATCTTTTCTTCCCTTGAATAATAGCAGTAGTCGTTCCGTCAGGCATTTCCAAAATCTTCAAAATTGAAGCGACCGACCCTACCCGGTAGAGATCTTTAATGGTTGGATTTTCGGTATTTGTATCCTTTTGGGCAATCACGCCGATCAGGGCAGTTTGCTTATATGAATCGCGGATTAATTTTAAGGATTTATCCCTGCCTATATTAATGGGTATAATAACACCTGGAAACAAAACTGTATTTCGAAGCGGTAAAATTGGCAGGGTGTCAGGAATTTGCATCTGATCATCCAACAACTCTTTTTCATCTCCCATAATGGGTAAAAAATCAGCTGAATCTTCTGCCATATTTTCTAATAACATAGTTTTCAGATTTATTTTGTCCATTTATATCTCCTCTCTTGTTTTAGTTGTTATGAATTTTTTTGCTTATTGCGCCTGACATTTTGTCAATATCAGGAATAAAATAAAATCTGTGATATACAGCGCAAATCCTATGCCACAATTCCTACGGTCAATAATATCCATATTTTCGCTCATATACTTCTTGTCCTATTACGAGAAAAAAAGAATATAGGTTGACACGATAGAGATCTATATAAAAAGCGCCGCTCGAAAAAGAGCGGCGCTGATTTATTCTACTGAGAATTACTTCTTTCTCTTTTCCATATGATCTTTGTAGCGATTCATAAATTTGTCTACACGACCGGCTGTATCCAGTAATTTTACTTTACCGGTATAAAACGGATGTGAAGTATTAGAAATCTCAAGTTTTACTACCGGATATTCAATACCTTCAATTTCAATCGTTTCTTTCGTTGGTGCTGTCGATTTGGTAATCGTTACTGTTCCGTTAGACATATCTTTAAATGCTACCAGTCTGTAATTTTCAGGATGTATGCCCTTTTTCATTGTATGTAAAATTTTATAATTATTCGTCCCATTATCGGTCGGCAAAGATATACCATTCATTATAAATCACAAAGGAAAAGGACATTTTTTTTCTATATATATATCTTTTGTATTTAATTAGGCGTTGGCTACAACAACTTTTAGTCTTATCAGATAATTGAAAGATTTGAAATAGCGTATTTTAATATAATTACAAAAGTGATCAATAAGTCAATGAACTTATCTGTTTAACAAACATTAAAATCCTTATATTTGCATATCTATTCAGTGATGTCAAAAAATAATTGTTCTATTTAAATGTTTATGATCTCTTATACCCACATACGTTTAAGGATATAAACGCAACATAAAGTTTATCAATCAATAGACTAAACTATGATAAAAATAGATAACGGGATATGCCCTTTTTATAAATTTTTAAACTTGTCTTCCCAGAGAGGAATATTACATTTCGTATCTTCCGGAGCGAAAACAATAGGCTTTTCCGAAGGCGAGTCTTCGGAAATCGTATGTGCAAATCGTATTGCTTTGGCTGCTGCGGTTGGTTTCAAACCGAACAGTCTGATTACAGGTCATCAAGTTCATTCTACAAACATTGCTGTTGTGACGGAGATAGATGTTGGGCGGGGAGCGCTGGATAGAGAAAGTCGTTTGCCGGATACGGATGCTTTAGTGACCAATCGGGAAGGAATCTGTCTGATGGTCTTATCTGCCGATTGTGTGCCCATATTGCTTTACGATCCGGTACATCGAGTGATAGCTGCCGTACACGCAGGATGGAGAGGAACAGCGGCTGAAATTGTTGCAAAGACTATACGAGTGATGCAGGCAACGTTTAATTGCTCTCCCGAACATATATTAGCGGCGATTGGACCCTCCATCGGTCAATGCTGCTTTGAAGTGGGTGAAGAGGTGGCGGAAACGTTCAACACCTTATTCCCAAAGCAAAAGGGCATCGTTGAAACAGGTAAATCGTTGGGTAAATATCAGGTCGATCTTTGGGCTGCTAATCAACGGGAATTAATAAAAGCAGGATTAACACCTCCTCACATTGAAGTGGCCGGTGAGTGTTCCGTTTGTAGTCCTGAAAAATTCTTTTCTTACCGGAGAAATGGAACAGATGCCGGACGCTTCGGTGCGGGAATTATGAT
>JAVXFZ010000049.1:0-19030 GCA_036657595.1 Odoribacter sp.
AACAGAAATGGATGAAAAAAAGATCGGCGGAGGATTAAACACTATGATTCAGGCTTTCAATAAATTATCCTGTTAGTAACTTTTAGGAGGTAAATGATTCCAAATTCCTTATCCCGCTTGATTTTTTTAAAACGAGCGGGATATTTTTTTATTTTCATTTTTTATATTTTGCGGAATAGATCTGTCTAACATTCTGTAAATCTTACCTTTTTTTGAAAAAAAAGAGGCGATTGTTTGGTGATTCATAAAAAGGTCACTACATTTGCACTCCATTTTGGATAAAAGTATAATAATTTTAAAGAGTACTTGTAATGCCTACTATTCAACAGTTAGTAAGAAAAGGAAGAGTAAAGATCGAGGACAAGAGCAAAGCTCCTGCTTTGGATTCTTGCCCACAGAAAAGAGGAGTATGTGTACGTGTTTACACGACCACTCCGAAGAAACCGAACTCAGCAATGAGAAAGGTTGCACGTGTTAGATTGACCAACGGAAAAGAAGTGAATGCTTATATTCCGGGAGAAGGTCACAACCTACAGGAACACTCAATTGTGTTGATTCGTGGAGGTCGTGTGAAGGATCTTCCGGGTGTGCGTTATCACTTGGTTCGTGGAACATTGGATGCTGCCGGTGTAGCCGGTCGTAATCAAGGTCGTTCAAAATACGGCACGAAGAAACCGAAACCGGGACAGGCTGCTGCTGCACCTGCAAAGGGAAAGAAAAAGTAAGAATTAGAGATTAACAGGAATTGTGTTTATGAAGCGTTCCCGAGGAGTTGAGTAAATGGTTGTGAAACCGTTGAAGACCAAAAGGGCAGCTTGACGAACAAGTTCGTAAACGAAATGAAATGAGAAAGACAAAGCCAAAGAAGAGAATCCTGTTGCCGGACCCAAAATTTAATGATGTACTGGTAACGAGATTTGTAAATGACCTGATGGTCGATGGTAAAAAAACAGTTGCGTTCAAGATATTTTATGATGCACTGAACGTAGTTGATGAAAAAATTGCAAAAAAAGAAGAGAAAGCCGCTCTGGATATTTGGAAACAGGCATTAGAGAATATTACTCCTCAGGTTGAAGTAAAGAGTCGCCGTGTAGGTGGAGCTACTTTTCAAGTACCTACGGAAATTAATCCTGCCAGAAAAAGAGCGATCGCTGTAAAAAATATGATTCTTTACTCCCGCAAAAGAAGTGGTCATAGTATGGCTGAAAAATTGTCTGCTGAGATTATGGCTGCATATAAAGAAGAAGGGGCTGCTTACAAGAAGAAAGAAGATACCCACCGTATGGCTGAGGCTAACCGGGCATTTGCACATTTCAGATTTTAAGCTATTAAAAAAAGGAGTAAATAACCAATGGCAAAAAGAGATTTACATTTTACAAGAAATATCGGCATTATGGCTCACATTGACGCCGGTAAGACTACAACAACTGAACGAATTCTGTATTTCACGGGAGTGAACCATAAGATTGGTGAAACTCACGATGGTGCTGCTACTATGGACTGGATGGTGCAGGAGCAGGAGAGAGGTATTACGATTACTTCTGCTGCTACGACCTGTTTTTGGAAATATCAGGATCAAGATTATAAAATCAACATTATTGACACCCCGGGACACGTAGACTTTACTGTTGAGGTGGAACGGTCCCTGCGTGTATTGGACGGTGCGGTTGCGCTGTTCTGTGCGGTTGGTGGTGTTGAAGCCCAATCGGAAACCGTATGGCGTCAGGCTAATAAGTACGGTGTGCCGAGAATTGCTTTTGTAAATAAGATGGACCGTTCAGGTGCCGATTTTTTCAAAGCAGTACGGGAAATTAAAGATAAATTAGGAGCTAATCCGGTTCCTTTAGTTCTTCCAATTGGAGCTGAAGATTCTTATCAAGGTGTAATAGACTTGGTGGAAATGAAAGCTTATGTATGGGAAAATGGTGCGATGACTGCCACTATTAAGGAAATTCCGGCAGAATTGATGGAAGAGGCTTTAGAGTGGAGAGAAAAATTGGTCGAAGCAGCTGCCGTTCAGGATGAGGCTTTGATGGAACGTTTTTTTGATG
Source organism: Odoribacter sp. (assembly GCA_036657595.1). Classification (GTDB taxonomy): domain Bacteria; phylum Bacteroidota; class Bacteroidia; order Bacteroidales; family Marinifilaceae; genus Odoribacter. Next base: position 2,052 of record JAVXFZ010000049.1, read on the forward strand.
CTCCCGATTCTATCACGGTTGAGGAATTGAAAGCAGTGATCCGGAAAGCTGTCATTGCGATGGACTTTTGTCCGGTGATGTGCGGCTCTTCCTTTAAAAATAAAGGTGTACAGAATCTGTTGGATGCTGTGATTGCTTATTTGCCGCATCCGTTGGATATTCCGAACAGTAAAGGAACAGATCCAAATACGGGGAATGAACTTGTTTTCCCGGTTGATCCAGAAGCTCCTTTGTCGGCTTTAGCATTTAAGATTGCTACGGATCCTTTTGTAGGTCGTTTGTGTTATACCCGTATTTATTCAGGTAAGATCGAAGCCGGTTCGTATGTGTATAATCCGCGTACAGACAAGAAAGAACGTATTTCACGTTTGTTCCAAATGCATTCCAATAAACAACAGCCGAGAGAGGTGATTGAAGCTGGTGATATTTGCGCTTGTGTAGGATTTAAAGATATTCGTACGGGAGATACGTTGTGTTCTGAAGAAAAGCCGATCGTATTGGAGAGTATGACTTTCCCAGAGCCGGTGATTGGTGTGGCTATTGAACCACTGACACAGAAAGATACAGATAAATTGGGTATGGCTTTGGCTAAATTGTCAGAAGAAGACCCAACATTCCGTGCAAAGACAGATGAGGATTCAGGTCAGACTATTATTAGTGGTATGGGTGAGCTTCATTTGGATATTATTATGGACCGTTTGAGACGTGAGTTCAAGGTTGAATGTAACCAAGGAGCACCTCAGGTGGCTTATAAAGAAGCAATTACTATTGCTGTTGAGCATCGTCACGTGTTTAAGAAACAATCCGGTGGTCGTGGTAAATTTGCCGATATAGTTTTCCGTATGGAGCCGGGCGAAGAGGGTAAAGAAGGCTTGACGTTTGTGAATGCAGTGAAAGGTGGTAATATTCCGAAGGAATTTATTCCGTCGGTTGAGAAAGGCTTTAAGGAAGCTATAAACAGTGGTGTTTTGGCTGGTTATTCTTTGGAATCACTGAAAATCACCTTGTTAGATGGTTCTTTCCATCCGGTTGACTCTGATGCTTTGTCTTTTGAAATGGCTGCGAAAATTGGTTATAAGGAAGCTGCACAGAAAGCAAAACCGGTGTTATTGGAGCCGATTATGAAGCTTGAGGTAGTAACTCCTGAAGATTTTATGGGAGATATTATTGCAGACTTAAATCGTCGTCGGGGACAGGTTGATGGAATGGATTCAAGGATTGGTGCTCGTGTTATTGATGCGAAAGTGCCTTTGTCAGAACAGTTTGGTTATGTGACTGTTTTGCGTACTTTGTCTTCTGGGCGTGCCAGTTCGTCTATGGAATTTGACCATTATGCTGAAGTTCCGAAGAACATTGCCAGAGAAGTTGTTGAAAAGAATAACGGACGGATTGAATTAGTATAAAAATCAAAAATACCGAGAATATCAAAATGTTTGGAAGGTTTGGCCTTTTTACATTTTGGTTCTTTCGGTTTCTTAGATCAAATAAATAAAAACAATGAGCCAAAAAATCAGAATTAAGTTAAAATCTTACGATCACAACTTGGTTGACAAGTCGGCAGAGAAGATTGTTAAGACAGTAAAGGCTACTGGTGCTGTGGTAAGCGGTCCTATTCCACTTCCTACGCATAAAGGTATATTTACTGTTAACCGCTCAACTTTCGTAAACAAGAAGAGCCGCGAACAATTTTTGTTATGCACCTTCAAAAGGCTGATTGATATCTACAGTTCAACTGCAGGTACCATTGATGCGCTGATGAAACTTGAATTACCGAGTGGTGTTGAAGTAGAGATTAAAGTGTAGTAGCGGCGAAACCCTATGTCGTTATTAAGAGATGAATTAACCTATTAAAAAAAAGATGAAATTACCAGGTTTAATTGGAAAAAAAGTCGGAATGACTTCCGTTTTCAGTGTTGAGGGGAAAAGTATCCCATGCACTGTTATTGAATGCGGTCCATGTGTCGTAACCCAGGTGAAAACCAAGGAAAAAGACGGTTACGAAGCACTTCAGTTGGGGTTTGATGAAAAGAAAGAAAAACACACAACGAAGCAGCTAAGTGGGCATTTTAAGAAAGCAGGCACTACTCCAAAGCGTAAACTCGTAGAGTTTGCAGGTTTTGCCGAAGAACACAAGTTGGGCGACGTAATTGACGTTGCTATGTTGGAAGGAGTCGATTATATCGATGTCATCGGTACCAGTAAAGGTAAAGGATTTCAGGGCGTTGTGAAACGTCACGGATTTGGTGGTGTCGGACAAGCGACTCACGGTCAGCACAATCGCGCGAGAAAACCGGGATCTATCGGAGCATGTTCTACTCCGGCACGTGTTTTCAAAGGAATGCGAATGGGTGGTCGTATGGGAGGAGACAGAGTTACTGTAGAGAACTTGGAAGTTTTGAAGGTAATTGCTGAAAATAATTTGTTGTTGGTGAAGGGATCTATTCCCGGAACTAAAGGTTCATACGTAATTATTCAGAAGTAATGGAGTTAAGTGTACTAAACATTGCCGGACAAGAGACCGGCAGGAAGGTAGTGTTAGATGACGCTATCTTTGGAATTCAGCCTAATGAGCACGCTATCTACCTTGACGTAAAACAGTTCTTAGCCAATAATCGGCAAGGTACTCATAAGTCAAAACAGAGAAACGAAATCTCAGGAAGTACCCGTAAGTTGAAAAAGCAAAAAGGTACCGGAGGTGCTCGTGCAGGTAGTATTAAGAACCCGGAGTTCAGAGGTGGAGGTAGAATATTTGGTCCAGTACCAAGAGATTACACTTTCAAGCTGAATAAGAAATTGAAAAAATTGGCTCGTAAATCAGCATTGTCTGTGAAAGCAAGTGCAAATGCTGTAAAAGTCGTTGAAGACTTTACTTTCGAGGCTCCGAAGACCAAAGAGATGATTGCTGTTATCAACAATCTGAAAGTAAACAATGGTAAATTGTTGCTTGTTTTGGGTAACGGGATCAACGAAAATGTACTGTTATCTGCCCGCAATTTGCAGAATGTGGAAGTAATGAGAGTCGGCGACATCGCAACTTACAACGTAATGAAAGCGAGAAATCTCGTTTTAGTTGAAAGTTCTGTGGAGGGTCTGAATGAAATGTTCAATCTTAACTAATTTAAGAAGAGATGGAAATCATAATAAAGCCCGTATTAACGGAGAAGATGACAGCACTTACCGACAAACAGCACAAAGTAGCTTTTGTTGTGGCAAGAAGAGCCAATAAGATTGAGATAAAGAAAGCAATTGAAGGAATGTATGGAGTGAATGTATTGAATGTGAACACACAGAATTACCAAGGAACGGCTAAATCCCGTTATACCAAGGCTGGAGTGATCTCAGGACGTACGAACTCGTTCAAGAAAGCAATTGTGACCTTAGCAGAAGGTGATAGTATTGATTTTTTTAGCAATATTTAAATAACATGGCTGTAAGAAAATTAAATCCTGTAACACCTGGTCAGAGGCATAAAGTAGTAAATGGCTTTGAACAGTTAACTACAGATAGACCTGAGAAATCATTGTTGAGACCGAACAGCAAAACCGGAGGTCGTAATAACACCGGTAAGATGACAATGAGATATATAGGTGGTGGTCATAAACACAAGTATAGAGTAATTGATTTTAAACGGGAGAAGGATAATATACCTGCTAAAGTGGCAAGTATTGAATACGACCCGAATAGAACTGCGCATATTGCTCTATTGGTGTATGCAGATGGAGAAAAACGTTACATCGTAGCCCCGATTGGACTGACAGCTGGTCAGACCGTAGAGAGTGGTAAAGGTGTTGCTCCAGAAGTGGGTAATTCGTTGTTTCTGTCTGAAATCCCATTAGGTACAATCATCCATAACATTGAATTAAGACCTGGTCAGGGAGCTGTGATGGCTCGTAGTGCCGGTTCTTATGCTCAGTTAGTAGCAAGAGAAGGGAAGTATGCTTCTATCAAATTGCCTTCAGGTGAGATCCGTATGGTTCTAGTTACTTGTAAAGCAACTGTTGGTACTGTATCTAACCCTGACCACGCATTAGAGCGTTCTGGTAAAGCCGGTCGTTCTCGTTGGTTGGGTCGTCGTCCGAGAGTCAGAGGTGTTGTAATGAACCCGGTTGATCACCCGATGGGTGGTGGAGAAGGTCGAGCTTCAGGAGGTCATCCGAGATCACGTAAGGGCTTATTAGCTAAGGGCTATAAGACAAGGGCGCCGAAGAAGGCTTCTTCGAAGTATATTGTTGAAAGAAGGAAAAAATAACTGATTAAAATTTGATGTTATGAGTCGTTCGTTGAAAAAAGGCCCTTTTATAGATGTTAAGTTAGAGAGAAAAGTATTGGCTATGAATGAGACCAACAAGAAATCGGTTGTTAAGACCTGGGCTCGTTTCTCCATGATTTCTCCAGACTTTGTAGGGCATACAGTAGCTGTACATAACGGTAATAAATTTATCCCGGTATATGTGACCGAAAATATGGTAGGACACAAATTGGGTGAATTTGCACCGACACGTACGTTTAGAGGTCACGCTGACAAGAGGAAAAAATAATAGCGTGATAAAGTTGAACAAATGAAGATTGTATAAAATGGGTGCAAGAAAAAGAATAAGAGCAAATCAGATAAAGGAAGCCAAAAAAGAACAGGCTTTTGCTGTGCTGCATGATTGTCCTTCATCACCTCAGAAAATGAGATTGGTGGCAGACCTTGTCCGTGGAATGGACGTACAGAAGGCTTTGGATACACTGAAATTTTGTCCTAAGGAAGCTGCTCGTAAAGTTGAAAAGCTATTGCTTTCTGCTATTGCAAACTGGGGCGTAAAAAACGATGGTCAGCGTGTTGATGACGCGGCTTTGTTTATCAAAGAAATCTTTGTAGATGGTGCAGGAATCCTGAAAAGGTTAAGACCGGCTCCACAAGGAAGAGCTCATAGGATTCGCAAGAGATCTAATCACGTAACCATCGTGTTGGGAAGTAAAACGGCTGTTGAAAACATCGTAAAAGAGTAAAGCATGGGACAAAAATGTAATCCAATAAGCAATAGATTAGGTATCATCCGTGGATGGGATTCTAATTGGTTCGGTGGAAAAAATTACGGCGAAAAACTGGTAGAGGACTACAAGATCCGCAAATACCTAAACGCCCGTCTTATTAAAGCCGGAATCGCAAAAATCGTTATCGAGAGAACACTGAAGCTTATTACTATCACTATTAACACAGCCCGTCCGGGTATCATTATTGGTAAAGGCGGACAGGAAGTGGATAAGTTGAAGGAAGAGTTAAAGAAAATCACCGATAAGGAAGTACAGATCAATATCTTCGAGATCAAACGTCCAGAACTGGATGCAGTGATCGTAGGTAATAATATAGCTCGTCAGCTGGAAGGTCGTGTTGCATACCGCCGGGCTATTAAGATGGCAGTTGCTTCTACTATGAGAATGGGTGCAGAGGGAGTTAAAGTTCTGATTTCTGGTCGTTTAAATGGAGCTGAAATGGCTCGATCGGAACACTTTAAGGAAGGAAGAATTCCATTGCATACATTCCGTGCAGATATAGACTATGCACAGGCAGAAGCATTGACCACTTATGGTCTGCTGGGTATTAAGGTTTGGATTTGTAAAGGAGAAGTTTACGGTAAACGTGAATTGGTTCCGAATTCATTGATCCAAGCCCGTGATAACAACGGAAACCGTCCGAATGCAAATAATGCAAACGGAAAAAGAGGCGGTTTTAAGAAGAAAAGAAAGTAAATAGTCTTTTAATCAATTAAACAAAGAGCTATGTTACAGCCGAAAAGGACTAAATTTAGAAGAAGCCAAAAAGGACGGATGAAGGGAAATGCCCAAAGAGGACATGAACTGGCATTTGGGTCTTTTGGAATTAAGGCGTTGGAAAACAAATGGATTGAAGGACGCCAGATAGAAGCAGCCCGTGTTGCAGTAACCCGTTATATGCAACGTCAGGGGCAGATTTGGATTCGCATATTCCCGGATAAACCTATAACAAAGAAGCCCGCTGAAGTGCGTATGGGTAAAGGTAAAGGTTCGCCAGAGGGATTTGTTGCACCAGTTACCCCAGGTAGAATTCTGTTTGAAGCAGATGGTGTTCCGTATGCAGTAGCTAAGGAAGCTTTACGTCTTGCAGCTCAGAAATTACCTATTACGACGAAGTTTGTGGTTAGACGTGATTATACAGAAGAATAGTCGCCCGACTATTAATTTTGATAACAAAATTTATTTGTCAGAGAGATGAAAAATTCAGAAATTATAGAAATGACCACAGCGGAGCTTAAAGAAAGAGTTATAACCGAGAAGGCAGCTCTGAATAAGCAGACCATGAATCATACGATTACCCCAATGGAGAACCCGATGAAAATCAAAGAAGCTCGCAGAGGAATTGCACGTATGATGACAGAGTTACGTAAGAGAGAAATAACTGATAAGAAGTAAAGCAATGGAAGAAAGAAATCTTAGAAAGGAACGTATCGGTCTTGTGCTGAGCAATAAGATGGATAAAACTATCACCGTTGCTGTTCACTTTAAGGAGAAACATCCCATTTACGGCAAGTTCGTAAAGAAGACCAAAAAGTTCACTGCTCATGATGAAAAGAATGAGTGCAATATTGGTGATACCGTGAGAATTATGGAAACCCGTCCTTTAAGTAAAATGAAGAGATGGAGATTAGTTGAAATCATTGAAAGAGCGAAGTAGTTATGATACAACAGGAAAGTAGATTAACAGTAGCAGATAACAGCGGTGCTAAAGAAGTGCTTTGTATCCGTGTTCTGGGTGGTACCGGAAAGAGATACGCACGTGTTGGCGATAAGATCGTTGTTGCTGTAAAGAGTGCCCTGCCGAGCGGTGAAATCAAAAAAGGTTCAGTCAGCAAAGCAGTGGTAGTACGCGTAACCAAAGAATATAGACGTTCAGATGGCTCTTATATCCGTTTTGATGACAATGCTTGTGTGTTGTTGACGAATACCGGTGAAATGAGAGGAACCCGTATCTTTGGACCTGTAGCCCGTGAAGTTCGAGATGGTTATACGAAAATTGTTTCGTTAGCCCCAGAAGTTCTTTAATGTAGAATGTCGGATGTCAAAAGATCAAAATGTGAATTTTTTCGGATTTTTACCTTTTGATTTTAGACTTGCGACAGTTAAAAAAGTAAAGTAATGAATAGAAAATTTCATATTAAGAAAGGCGATTTAGTCCAGGTGAACGCAGGGGAGGATAAAGGGAAGCAGGGAAAGGTGCTGGAAGTTTTTCCTGAGAAGGAAAGAGCGATCGTTGAGGGAATCAACATGAATAGCAAACACACCAAGCCGAATGCAGCTCATCCGCAAGGAGGAATTGTTAAGCAGGAAGCTTCTATCCATGTTTCTAACCTGAATGTTGTGGATCCGTCTACTGGAAAACCGACTAAAATTGGTAGAAAAGTGGATGAAGCAGGGAAATTGGTTAGATATGCCAAAAAATCAGGCGAAGTCCTGAAATAATGAATTGAGTTACAGGTTGCGCTTTTTCAGTGCTTGAAGTTACCAGGTTACAGGTTTTAAAAATAGAACTTGTAACTTGTTAACTCATAACTTGGAACTGATAAATTTAATTTGTAGCTTTGTCGCCGCAAATATAGAATGCTGTGTGATACAGCAAAACAATAAATAACGAATGAAATACGTACCAAATCTTAAAACAAAGTATAGCGAAGAGATTGTACCGACTTTAATGAAGGAATTCGGATACAAGTCAGTTATGCAGGCACCCAGATTGGAGAAGATAGTAATCAATCAGGGCGTGGGGTCAGCAATTCAGGATAAAAAGATCCTGGAATTTTCAATCAATGAGATTACTGCGATAACAGGTCAGAAAGCTATTGTCGGTAAATCAACGAAAGACGTATCAAATTTTAAATTGCGTAAAGCTATGCCGATAGGTGTAAAAGTGACTTTACGTAAAGAGAGAATGTATGAATTTCTGGAAAGATTAATTGGTTCTGCCCTTCCGCGTATTCGCGATTTTAAGGGTATTAACAGTAAACTGGATGGAAGAGGTAACTATACATTAGGTCTCGAAGAGCAGATCATATTTCCTGAAATTATGCTCGATGCTGTGCATAAAATTATGGGTATGAACATAACATTTGTGACTTCGGCTAATACCGACGAAGAAGGTTTTGCTCTGCTTAGAGAATTTGGATTACCATTTAAAAAGAACTAAAAACCAAGCGAAATGGCAAAAGAATCGATGATCGCTCGTGAGGTAAAGCGTGCAAAATTGGTAGAAAAGTACGCCGCAAAACGGGCAAAATTAAAAAAGGAAGGCGACTATGTTGGATTGAGTCTCCTGCCGAAAAACTCTAATCCTGTTCGCCTGCACAATCGGTGCAAACTGACGGGTAGACCAAGAGGTTATATGAGACAATTTGGTGTTAGCCGTATCCAATTCCGTGAGATGGCTTCATCTGGGTTGATACCGGGAGTTAAAAAGGCTAGTTGGTAATAATTAAAAACGAAAAGAGATGACAGATCCAATAGCAGATTTCCTTACTCGCATTAGAAATGCAGTAAATGTAGGTCATAAGATTGTGGAGATTCCGGGTTCTAAAATGAAACTCGAAATGACCAAGATCCTGAAAGAAAAAGGATATATCCTGAATTATAAATTTGAACAGGATGGAATAAGAAGCAATATTAAAATAGCTTTGAAGTATCACCCCGAGACAAAAGTACCGGCAATTAAGTCGTTAGTACGTGTGTCAAAACCGGGTTTACGTCGTTATACCAATGTGGATGAAATGCCACGTGTATTGAACGGACTCGGTGTTGCCATTTTGTCGACCTCAATGGGATTGATGACAGACAAAGAAGCTCGCCAGCGGAATGTAGGCGGTGAAGTATTGTGTTATGTGTATTAATTTTAAAGTGAAGAAGAAATGTCACGTATAGGGAAATTACCGATTCATATACCACAAGGAGTTACAGTAGCTGTAAGTCCTGATAACACCGTCACAGTTAAGGGTCCGAAAGGAGAACTTTTTCAGAATGTAAATTCTGAATTGACTGTTACCGTAGAAGAGAATCTTGTGCACATTGCACGTCATACAGAAGATAAGGAACATAAAGCACAGCACGGATTATATCGTGCCTTGCTTCACAATATGGTTGTAGGTGTTTCTGAAGGTTATAAAATCCAGCAAGAATTGGTTGGTGTTGGTTTTCGTGCTACCTCTGAAGGTCAGGTGCTTGAGCTTGGATTGGGATATTCTCACTCTATATTCTTGCAATTACCAGTAGAAGTAAAAGTTGCAGCTGTAACTGAAAAACGTGCCAATCCGATTATTACTCTGGAAAGCTGTGATAAACAGTTAATCGGTCAGGTTGCTGCAAAGATCCGCTCATTCCGTAAGCCGGAACCTTATAAGGGTAAGGGTATCCGCTTCGTTGGTGAACAAGTACGCCGGAAAGCAGGTAAGTCAGCTAAAGTTTAATCACCTAAAGTAAGTAAAAGTTATGGCTTTAACTAAGGAAGAAAGAAGATTAAGAATAAAACGGAGAATTCGTAAGATTGTATCCGGAATAGCTGAACGTCCTCGTTTGAGTGTATACCGTTCAAACAAGCAGATATCTGTTCAGTTGATAGATGATAAAACAGCTAAGACATTGTTGTCTGTTTCATCATTATGCAAAGAAATTGCAGAGAAAAAAGTAACTAAGACAGAGCAAGCGGCTTTGGTAGGAGCGGCTTTAGCTGAAAAAGCAAAAGCTGCCGGTATCGAAATTGTAACCTTTGATAGAAATGGTTATTTGTATCACGGTAGAGTAAAGGCATTGGCTGATGCTGCTCGTAATGGAGGTCTTAATTTTTAAAAGTTAGCAGAATGGAACAGAAAGTAAATAATACTGACTTGGAATTGAAAGACAGATTGGTAGCAATCAATCGCGTGACAAAAGTTACCAAAGGAGGTAGAACATTCAGCTTTGCAGCTATTGTGGTTGTAGGAGATGAAAACGGAATTGTTGGTTGGGGATTAGGTAAAGCTAATGAAGTAACTACCGCTATTTCTAAGGGCATTGAAGCTGCCAAGAAGAATTTAATCAAAGTGCCAATCTTAAAAGGAACGATTCCGCACGAACAGATTGCTCGTTTTAGCGGTGCTCGGGTTTATATGCAGCCGGCTTCTTCCGGTACCGGATTGGTGGCTGGAGGTGCTATGCGTGCCGTGCTTGAAAGTGCCGGTGTTCATGATGTCCTTGCAAAAAGTAAAGGTTCTTCCAATCCTCATAATTTAGTAAAGGCTACAATCATTGCCTTGAAGGAAATGAGAGATGCACGCGCTGTTGCTGCTCAAAGAGGAATAGGTTTAGACAAAGTGTTTAACGGATAAAATGAGGATTATGGCAAAGATTAAAATTACACTTGTAAAAAGTAAAATCGGTAGCACAAAAACTCAGGTAGGCACTTTGCAAGCTTTGGGATTGAAGAAAACCAACAGCAGTGTTGAGCAAGAGGCTACTCCACAGATTTTAGGTATGGTGGACAAAGTGAAACACCTGATTCGTGTGGAAGAAGTAAAGTAATTGTCAAACATTTTAATGACTAAAAAATGGATTTAAGTAGCTTAAAACCGGCTTGCGGATCAACTCATCACGAAAGAAGAATTGGTCGCGGACAAGGTTCCGGAAAAGGAGGTACTTCTACAAGAGGACATAAAGGAGCTAAATCAAGATCAGGTTATCATACGAAGATTGGTTTTGAAGGTGGACAGATGCCTCTGCAGAGACGTGTACCGAAATTCGGCTTTAAGAATATCAACCGTGTTGCTTATAAAGCAATCAATGTTAGTATGCTGCAAGCTTTGGCAGAAAGAGATAACTTGACTATGATCGATAGAGATATTATGATCGCAGCGGGTTTACTCAATAAGAATGAATTGCTGAAAGTATTAGGTGACGGTGCCTTGAGTGCCAAACTTGAAATAAAGGCTAATGCATTCTCTCAGGCTGCTGTTGCTGCTATCGAAGCTGCTGGTGGTTCTGTTGTCGTTTTATAAAAATATGGATTTTTAATCGTTGGTTTATTTATTTGTTAACTCGATTAAAACGATTTGCAAATAAATGATTCAACGATTAAATGATTCAATAATAAACGGAAAATAATATGAAGTTATTTGATACATTAAAGAACATTTGGAAAATTGAGGAATTGAAGACCCGGATTCTTACGACTCTTGGGTTGATTCTCGTTTACAGAATTGGAACAGAGGTTGTATTGCCGGGCATTGACCCTGCCGGATTAGCTGCATTGAAGGAACAGACATCAAGTGGTGTACTGGGTTTACTGGATATGTTTTCGGGGGGTGCATTTTCAAATGCTTCGATATTTGCCTTAGGAATTATGCCTTATATTTCTGCTTCTATTGTTGTTCAGTTATTGGGAATTGCGGTTCCTTATTTTCAACGAATGCAGCGTGAAGGTGAAAGTGGACGGCGAAAAATTAACCAGATTACCCGTTATCTGACCATCATTATTCTGATATTACAAGGTTCTGCGTATCTTACCAACTTGCATGCTCAGATTCGTCCCGAATTCTTTTTAATGAAAGGGGCTTTCTTTACTATTTATTCTGTAATTATTTTGGCTGCAGGCTCAATGTTTGTTTTGTGGTTGGGAGAAAAAATTACAGATAAAGGAATTGGAAATGGAGTTTCTATTATCATTATGATTGGTATTATCGCCCGATTACCTTTTGCATTCTTTGCAGAATTAACATCGAGAGTGAGCCAACAAGGTGGAGGAGCTGTGGCTTTCTTGGTAGAAATAGCTTTCTTGTTTTTTGTTTTTTGCGGTACGATATTGTTAGTACAAGGAACACGTAAGGTCCCTGTACAGTATGCGAAGAGAATCGTAGGTAACAAACAGTACGGAGGTGTTCGTCAATATATTCCTTTGAAAATTAATGCAGCAGGTGTTATGCCGATCATTTTTGCCCAGGCAATTATGTTACTGCCTATTTCATTTGTGAATTATGCAGCTGCTGATTCGATGTCGGGTTTTGCTGCTGCTTTTTCTAATTTCACAGGTATTTGGTATAATGCAACCTTCTTTGTGTTGATTGTTGCTTTTACGTATTTTTATACGGCAATCACAGTCAATCCGATGCAGATGTCTGAGGATATGAAGAAAAACGGAGGTTTTATTCCGGGTGTGAAACCGGGTAGAAAAACGATGGAATTCTTAGATACTATTATGTCAAGAATCACGTTGCCGGGATCTATATTCTTGGGAATCGTGGCTATATTGCCGGCATTTGCAACGATAGCTGGTGTTAATAATCAGTTCTCTCAGTTTTATGGTGGTACTTCTTTGTTGATTTTGGTGGGAGTTGTTTTGGATACCTTGCAGCAAGTTGAATCTCACTTATTGATGCGTCATTATGACGGATTAATGAAGACAGGTCGTATTAAAGGGAAGACTCCGGGAGGACCGTCTGCTTATTAAAAATATAAAGTCGAAAGTCAAGAGCTTTTATACTTTTGACATTCGACTTTTTGATATTTAGCTTTTGATGGGCAGTATTTTGTGAGTTAAAATATTTTTTTGTACTTTTGCAATATGATTTTTATAAAAACTGGGGAAGAAATTGAATTATTGAGAGAAAGTAATCTCCTTGTGGGAATGACTCTGGGCGAGGTGTCAAAGCATATTCGTCCGGGGATTTCTACGTTAGAATTGGATCGTGTGGCTGAAGAATTTATTCGTTCTCATAATGCTGTTCCTGGTTTTTTAGGTTACGGTGGTTTTCCGAATACGCTTTGTATTTCTATAAATGATAAAGTTGTACACGGTATTCCTTCTGCCACTTGTATTTTGCAGGAAGGTGATATAGTTTCTATTGATTGTGGAACTGTTAAAAATGGTTTTTACGGAGATAGTGCTTATACATTTGAAGTTGGAGAAGTTGATGAAGAAGTCCGTAAATTATTGCGGGTGACCAAAGAAAGTTTGTATAAAGGAATTGAAAAGGCTGTCGCAGGTTTGCGGATTGGTGATATCGGTTATGCAGTTCAAACACATTGTGAAGCTGCTGGATTTTCAGTTGTCCGAGAAATGGTGGGGCATGGTGTTGGACGCGAATTGCATGAAGAACCTCAGGTTCCTAATTATGGACATCAAGGGCAGGGAGTGAAGTTGCAAGAGGGAATGGTTATTGCTATTGAACCAATGATAAATTTGGGTAAGCGGCATATTTATCAGGACTCTGACGGTTGGACAATCCGGACGAGAGATAAAAAGCCATCAGCCCATTTTGAACATACGATAGCAATAGGCAAGCATAGCGCTGACATATTGTCGTCGTTTGAATATGTGGAGAAAGAGTTAAATCGTTGATTTGTAGAATGGATTTAGAATCATAAAAACGACTAAACGAAGTACAGACAATGTGCGTTGACTAAACAAATAAACAAAGTAATAGTATGGCAAAACAGCCGTCAATAGAACAAGATGGAGTGATAACAGAAGCATTATCAAATGCTATGTTTAGGGTGGAATTGGAAAATGGGCACGTGATTACCGCTCATATATCCGGTAAGATGCGTATGCATTATATTAAAATACTTCCTGGTGATAGGGTAAGGGTGGATATGTCACCTTATGACCTAACGAAAGGAAGGATTACTTTTAGATATAAAAATTGAATCTGTTGGCTTATTCATCTTTGGACGCCTTCTGTTGTTAGGAAGTTGCAAACGATGGGTGATCAATAAATATTTGTGAATATTCTAATTTTGAAACCATGAAGGTAAGAGCGTCAATCAAGAAACGTAATGACGATTGCAAAATTGTAAGGAGAAAAGGCGTTTTGTACGTCATTAACAAAAAGAACCCGAAGTTTAAACAACGTCAGGGTTAATCATTAATCTGTAAAATTAAAAAAGATTTATGGCAAGAATCGTAGGTGTAGATTTACCCTCAAACAAAAGAGGAGAAATAGCCTTGACCTATATCTTTGGTATAGGTAGAAGTAGTGCACGGACTATCCTGAGTGAAGCCGGCATCGATTATGACCTTAAGGTAAAAGACTGGAATGATGATCAGCTCTCGGCTGTACGTAAGATCATTGGAGCAACGTACAAAGTCGAAGGTGAGCTTAGATCAAGTGTCCAGATGAACATCAAACGTTTGATGGATATCGGTTGTTACCGTGGAATCCGTCACCGTTTAGGTCTGCCTGTCAGAGGACAGAGTACAAAGAACAACGCCCGCACTCGTAAGGGCAAGAAGAAAACTGTTGCTAACAAGAAAAAAGCAACTAAATAATTGAGTTGAATTATGGCAAAGAAGTCTACATCAAACAAGAAGCGGCTGGTTAAAGTAGAAGCCGTGGGACAAGCACACGTTCATTCCTCTTTTAATAACATCATTATCTCTTTGACCAATAATACTGGTCAGGTGATTTCTTGGTCTTCGGCCGGAAAGATGGGATTCAGAGGATCTAAGAAGAATACTCCTTATGCAGCTCAGATGGCTGCTGCTGATTGCTCTAAAGTGGCATTCGACCTTGGAATGAGAAAAGTAAAAGTATATGTTTCAGGTCCGGGTAACGGTCGTGAATCAGCTATTCGTTCAATCCATACCAGTGGTATTGAAGTTGCTGAGATCGTAGATGTTACGCCGCTTCCGCATAACGGTTGTCGCCCCCCGAAACGGAGAAGAGTTTAATAAGTGAAAAATGGAAAACTAAAAGTGAAAAACTTTCGACTTTTCAAGATTCGACATTGGACTTTCGACTTTTAGTAAACGTGTAATAAAATTTGAATTAGAAATGGCTAGATATACAGGACCTAAGTCTAAAATAGCAAGAAAGTTCGGTGAGCCCATTTACGGACCGGATAAAGCACTGGAGCGGAGAAACTATCCGTCTGGACAGCACGGTATGGCTCGTCGTAGAAGAAAAATATCTGAATATGGCGTTCAGTTGAAAGAAAAGCAAAAAGCAAAATATACTTATGGATTGCTTGAAAAACAATTCCGTATTCTGTTTGAGAAAGCAGAGGCATCTGGTGGAGTGACCGGTGAAGTATTATTGCAAATGTTAGAATGCCGTCTGGACAATGTAGTGTATCGTTTGGGTATAGCTCCGACACGTGCTGCAGCTCGTCAGTTGGTATCTCACTGTCATATCACAGTGAATGGAGGCGTTTGTAATATTCCATCAGCAGCCGTTCGTCCTAACGACATCGTTGCTGTTCGTGAAAAATCAAAAGCTCTTGAAGTTGTTGCCGAAAGTTTACGTAGCAACCGTGTGACCAAATATTCCTGGTTGGAATGGGATGGTGCTTCTATGAGCGGAAAGCTGTTAAATGTACCGGAAAGAACTGATATTCCGGAAAACATTAAAGAACAGTTAATCGTAGAATTGTATTCTAAGTAAAAAAATTGAAATATTTATGGCAATATTAGCTTTCCAGAAACCGGATAAAGTAATTATGCTCGAATCGACAGATAAATTCGGTAAGTTCGAATTTCGTCCGCTTGAGCCAGGTTACGGAATCACTATTGGTAATCCATTGCGCAGAATTTTGCTGTCTTCTTTGGAAGGCTTTGCGATTACCGGCATCAAAATAAATGGTGTAGAACACGAGTTTGCCACCATCCCGGGAGTAATCGAGGATGTGACCGAGATGATCCTGAATCTGAAGCAGGTTCGGTTTAAGAGAAAAGTAGAGGACATAGAGGAGGAGAAACTGACCGTTTTGATTTCCGGTCAGGAAGCTTTTAAGGCTGGGGATATTAATAAATTTCTCACAGGCTTTGAAGTACTGAATACGGATCTAGTGATCTCTCATATGGATGTTTCAGTGAATTTCCAAATGGAAATAACGATCCAGAAGGGACGTGGATATGTTCCGAGTACTGAAAATATGCCGGCAGAAATTGAAGCAGGATTTATCCCTATTGATGCCATTTATACTCCGATCCGGAACGTAAAATATGAAATTGAGAACTATCGGGTAGAAGGAAAAACCGACTATGAAAAGTTGTTGTTTGAAATCGAAACTGATGGTTCTATTGCTCCTACCGATGCTTTGAAAGAAGCTGCAAAGATTCTAATCCATCACTTTATGTTATTCTCAGATGAAAAAATTTCTTTAGAGTCTGAAGATAAATACGGTAATGAAGAATTTGACGAAGAAGTACTTCATATGCGTCAACTCTTGAAGACTAAACTGGTTGATATGGATCTGTCAGTTCGAGCATTGAACTGTCTGAAAGCTGCTGAAGTAGAAACACTTGGAGAATTGTGTCGTTTCAATAAAAATGATCTGCTCAAATTCCGAAACTTTGGTAAAAAGTCGTTGACTGAGCTTGAAGCTTTATTGGAAAATAACAATCTCGAATTTGGTATGGATGTTTCTAAGTATAAATTAGATAAGGAATAACACAATGAACCATAAGAAGAAATTTAACCACTTAAGCAGAACCAGTGCACATAGGAAGGCACTGCTTTCTAATATGGCTGTTTCTCTGATCCTTCATAAAAGGATCAGTACAACAGTAGCTAAGGCTAAAGCGCTCAAAATGTATGTTGAGCCACTGATTACTAAAAGTAAAAACGATAACCTTAATTCTCGTCGTGTAGTGTTTAGCTATTTGGGAGAGAAGGAGGCTGTTACTGAATTATTCACTGAAGTAGCTCCGAAAATTGTAAATCGTCCTGGCGGATATACTCGTATCTTGCGCACAGGAAGTCGTTTAGGAGATAATGCAGAAACCTGTATAATTGAATTGGTTGATTATAATGCAACTTATACGGAAGTGAAACAGGATGTTAAGAAAACAACCACGCGTCGCCGTCGTGCTTCAGGTACGAAGAAAGCAGAAGCTACTGATGCTGTTGTTGAAGAAGCTTTGAAAGCAGAAAATTCTGTTGAGGAAGCTCCAAAAGCTTAGTAACTCTCCTCTTTTAGGGGGATTAAATAAAAAAAGCGGA
>JAVXFZ010000050.1:0-18950 GCA_036657595.1 Odoribacter sp.
TGATTAATTCACCTGATTGATAGAATATTCAAGGGGAGAGAGAGCCTTCTCTCTCCCTTTTTTAAATACAAGAGATGAACAGATTTTTATTATTCACCTTGAGTGTATGGCTGCTGACGGCTTGTCATTCCGGTTCCTTGCAATGGGAACAAACGGTTTTAGATCTCGGGAAAGTAGTAGATAAAACAAATGCTTTACCTTTGCAGATGGTATATCGGAATACCGGAAATGAAACCATCAGCATTATTAAAATAATACCTTCCTGTTCCTATTTATCCGTATCCGATGCGAGCCGGATCATTCAGGGGAACACTTCAGACACCTTGAAATTGATGCTTCACACCGACCGGATTGATGGGACATTTGCTACGCGCGTACAAGTGTTTACCGATCAGGACAAAAAACCGTTCGATTTGCTGATCAAAGGAGAGGTGATGGCGGGACCACAGACACTTGAAGAGCAATATCCGCATCCCTTTGGAAGGCTACGCTTAAACCATAAAACAATCTGTTTCGGCGATATCTACCAACACCAACTTTATACCGATACGATCAAAGTCTATAATCCCACCGATACGCTCATCTCTTTGGATGTCTTAGAGGGAACGGAAAATGTAAAACTCTTGTTTTTAGATCATTGTGTACGTCCTCAAAAAACAGCCCGTTTGCTCGTCTCTCTACAAGTGAACAACGCTGAAATATTGGGACATCTATACGAGGATTTCCGCCTTGAACTGGATGGACGGACAGAATACAGAAATTATATTTTAGTGGATGCCAATGTATTGGAAGATTTCACCTCCTTGACCGCCGATGAACTTCAAAAAGCTCCTGAAATTCAAATTGAAGAGTCTACATTTGATTTCGGTGAAGTGAAGCAGGGCGAAGAGATCCCACATACTTTCGTCATTCACAACAAGGGGAAACGCGATTTGGTGATCCGAAAAGTTTTAACCAGTTGTGGCTGCACAGCCATTGTTCCAGGCAATCGGGTAGTACCTCCCGGCGATGCCACCGATCTTAAAATGATCTACAAATCGGCAGGAAAACAAGGCGCACAACAAAAATCCATTCTCGTCATTACAAACGATCCCTTAAAGCCCGAAGTGAAACTATGGGTAAAAGGAATCATTCATTTGTAAACAACCACAAGCATACGTGCCATTAAAAAGAAGACGGCGAGAGGGGCTTTCTACTACCTAATTGTTGCAAAATGATGCGGGTGGCTCCCAATTGACTGTCTACATATTCAAGGGCTTTGGAGCCTGCCGCTTTAGCTATTTCAGGATGTTCCATCAGTGAATGAAGCACTTCTTGCAATTCCTCTTTGCTATGGACCGAAAAAGCTCCGCCTTCTTCCAACAGCCTGACGGCTTCTTTGAATTTCTTGTATTTCGGACCAAAAAGAACGGGAATACCATAAACGGCGGCTTCTAAAGTATTGTGTATGCCCACTCCGAATCCTCCGCCGATATAGGCGATCTGACCATACCGATAGATCGAAGAGAGCAAACCGATCGTATCAATCAACAACACCTCATACTCCTGCGGCGCGGTTTCCGTACTGCTGTATCGGAGGATCTTTTTCCGACATTTCCCCTCAATACTCTTGAGGTGGTTCTCTCCGATTTCGTGAGGTACAAGGATCCATTTATAATCACCCGTATAGCCGTTGAGGTAGTCCATCAGAATATCTTCATCCGGTGGCCACGTGCTGCCACATACCACCGTCGGCTGACCGTTGCAAAACAACCGCACCTTTTCTATTTCTTTACCGCTATCGGCGATCTGTTTCACCCGATCAAAGCGCGTATCTCCCGTCAATCGGGTAGTTGAAATACCAATAGATTGCAATAATTTCACGGATGTTTCGTCTTGCACATACAGACAATCAAAAAAACGCAACATTTGGCGGTGAAGACTACCCCATCTTTTGAAAAATGGCTGTTCGGGACGGAAAATGGCTGAAATCAAATAAATAGGAATCCGACGTTTGTATAATTCGTGCAAGTAATTGTACCAAAATTCATATTTGACGAATAGGGCGGCATCAGGGTGAAAGTGTTCCACAAAGCGGGCAGCATTTCGAGGAGTGTCGGCAGGGAGATAAAGAATATAATCTGCTCCGGCATAATTTTTTCGGATCTCATATCCCGAAGGAGAGAAGAAAGTAAGCAAAATCTTTGTCTCCGGTTCTCGTTGTTTCAACATTTCCATCACGGGGCGACCTTGTTCAAACTCTCCGAGCGAGGCAGCGTGAAACCATACCAACCTTCCTTTCCCCCGTTCAATCGCTTGCATCCGAGCCTCCACTTCTTTTCTGCCCTTGCTCAGTAAGGCTGCTTTCTCATTCAAAGGGGCTGCCAAACGGATCGCTAAACTATATGCCGCTATCCCCAGATTATATAAAATTGTCACCATTTTGATTGTATATGGATTCGTTTATTCATTGAAGGCTTAGGCGGTGGCGCGACTTCACCCGTCGTTCCCATCTTCCTCCATTCGCCTTTGCGCTGCAAAATTAAAAAAATAAAGCGATAGGCTTTTAAATTTTAGCTTTTAATCTTATATTTGCCACCATAATTGTGGAAAGATTTGGCTGATTGCAACCACAGAAAAAAATTGCTAAAACGCATACACATCTGCATTTAATCATCCATTGCTTTCCCGTCCTATTTATTAACCGTTGACGATTGAGGCTGTCTGTGTCACAATTTCAATTTTCAATTTTCAATTTTTAATTATATTATGGGATATTTATTTACTTCAGAATCTGTTTCAGAGGGACATCCGGATAAAGTTGCCGACCAGATATCAGATGCCGTACTCGATCGCATCATCGCTTTTGATCCGGAAGCGAAAGTAGCTTGTGAAACAATGGTGACGACGGGACAAACCGTGATTGCCGGAGAAATCAAAACAAAAACCTATGTCGATGTTCAACAGGTGGCGCGAGAAGTCATTAACGAAATCGGCTATACAAAAAGCGAATATATGTTCGACGGGAATAGCTGCGGTGTGCTCTGTGCCATCCACGAACAATCGCCCGACATCAATCGGGGAGTGATGCGCGAAGATCCGATGGAACAAGGGGCGGGCGATCAAGGGATGATGTTCGGATATGCTTGCAACGAAACTGATAACTATATGCCCTTGTCGTTGGAATTAGCCCATCTCCTCTTGTCAGAGCTGGCAAAAATTCGCAAAGAGGGACAATTGATGCAATACCTTCGTCCCGATGCAAAATCACAAGTGACGGTTGAATACGGTGAAGACGGAAAACCGGCACGTATCCATACCATTGTGATCTCCACACAACACGATGATTTCATCCGTTCTGCGGACGAAACAGCGGAAGCCCAGTTAAAAGCCGACGAGGCAATGGTGGAATGGATCAAAAAAGACATCCTCGATATTTTAATGCCTCGCGTAAAGGCTTTATTGCCGAAACGGATACAAGCCTTGTTTGATAAAAACCTGATTTTCTTTGTCAACCCGACCGGTAAATTTGTCATCGGCGGACCCCACGGCGATACCGGATTAACCGGACGCAAGATCATCGTAGACACCTATGGTGGTAAAGGAGCCCACGGAGGCGGTGCATTCTCCGGGAAAGATCCTTCCAAAGTCGATCGTTCGGCTGCTTATGCTGCCCGCCACATTGCTAAAAATATAGTAGCTGCCGGACTGGCAGACGAAATATTGATACAGATTTCTTATGCGATCGGTGTCGCACAACCGGTGGGTGTCTATATCAATACCTACGGAACCTCTGGGCTTCAGTTGAGCGATGCGGAGATCGCGGAAAAGGTCAGCGAGATGTTCGACCTGCGCCCGCGGGCAATCGTCGAAAGACTGAAACTCTGCAATCCCATTTATCAGGAAACAGCCAGCTACGGACACATGGGACGAAAGCCCGTGACAGTGAAAAAAGTGTTTACTTCCAACTATTGGCCGACCGTTGAAAAAGAAGTGGAACTCTTTACGTGGGAAAAACTCGACTATGTGGATGAACTGAAAAAGACTTTCAAGGAATTTAAAAAGAAAGCCTAATAATGATAAGCCTATGAAATCTACTGTGGAAGGAAATATCGTTGACATTCAACAACGAAAAATATACAAGGGAACGCTTGAAATGGAGAAGGGAGTGATCACACACCTACGTCCCCACCCCACCCCGGCGGAAGGATTTATCATCCCCGGATTCATCGATGCGCACGTCCACATTGAAAGTTCAATGCTGACGCCCGAAAACTTCGGTCGCTTGGTGATCGAACACGGGACGGTGGCTGTGGTCACCGATCCGCACGAAATCGCCAACGTAATGGGACGGACAGGAGTAGAATTTATGCTCGAAAACAGCCGGCGTTCACCGATAAAGACCTTTTTCACGATTCCTTCTTGCGTCCCCGCCACGCCTTTCGATGTTTCGGGTGGCGTGATCACCTCTGCCGATGTAGAGCAAATGGCTGCCTCAGGCGACTATGTCGCTCTGTCCGAAATGATGAATGTGCCGGGCGTCTTGTCACACGATCCGGAAGTGATGGCTAAGCTGCACAGTGCCACCGCCCACCGACTGCCCATTGACGGACACGCTCCCACCTTGACAAAAGAGGGGCTCAAGCACTATGCAGATCAACAGATCACCACCGACCACGAGTGTATGACCTTGGAAGAAGCGGAGGAAAAATTGGCTACGGGGATGAAAATCCTCATCCGCGAAGGTAGTGCTGCCCGTAATTACGAAGCCTTAAAATCATTGATCGCCACCAACGCCGACGAGGTAATGTTCTGCACCGATGATGCTCATCCCGACGATTTGATCGAACGGGGACACATCGACAAATTGGTGAGACGGGCGATCGCGGATGGCTTCGATCTGTTTGATGTCTTAAAAATAGCCGCTCTCAATCCGATCCATCACTATCATTTGGAGGTCGGACAAGTCCGCGTAGGCGATAAAGCCGATTTTATCGTTGTCGATGATTTAGAAACATTCACTGTGCAACAAGTCTACCTCAATGGGATCAAACAATACGACCGTCGGACAGCAGAAAGAGAAATCACGCCCTCGGCGATTCAAATGATCAATCATTTTAACCACGAGCTTCTTCCCGTTGCCTCCCTGCGGAAGGCGGTCACCGCTCCAATTCCCGTCATATCGCTGGTCGAGGGAGAGCTGTTGACACAAGTCTATCATTACACCCCTTCCTTGCCCACCGATTCTTTTGAATCTGACATCAAAAACGACATTCTGAAAATCGTTTACATCAATCGCTATACGAATGGCATACCTCAGATCGCATTTTGTAAGGGCTTCCGGCTAAAGCGGGGAGCTTTTGCCAGCTCTATTTCCCACGATTCGCACAACATCATCGCCGTCGGATGTAACGACAACGAACTGACGCAGGCTATCAACGCCGTGATGGAACAAAAAGGTGGGCTTGCGGTTCATTCCGACGGACAAACCCATATTTTACCCCTACCCATCGGCGGTATTATGAGCGACCGCACCGGCGAAGAGGTAGCCGCTGCCTACAAAGAATTAAGCGAGAGAATACGGGATATGGGATGCCGCCTTCCGGCTCCGTTTATGACCCTTTCTTTTATGTCACTCATTGTCATTCCGGAAATTAAAATAGGAGAGAAAGGACTGTTTTGTTTCACCGATTTTAATTGGATGTCCTAAGCGGTTTGCCGGTCGAGCGTCTACGCTTCCCCCCACAAAAAAAAAGTTTCCCCCTCACGAGGAAACTTTTTTTGATCATCTCTATTTTCAACCGGAAATTAATCCCTCCGATTCAAATAAATCATAATGTAATATAACAGAGTTGCCAAAGACGACAGAGCGGCTACGACGTAAGTATATGCTGCCCATTTCAACGCATTGAAAGCATAACCTTGTGTTTCATAATCCGTGATGCCTGAATTGCGCAACCAGATCAAGGCGCGATGGCTGGCGTCGATTTCCACCGGTAGGGTGACAAAACTAAACAAAGTCATCATCGCGAAAAGTCCGATTCCTGCCAGCAATAAGGTGGGGAACGAATTGACCAATAAAATACCGGCGAGCAATATCCACTGCACCCAGTGGGAGGCAAACTCTACGGAAGGCACCAAAGCAGAACGAAGTTTCAGCATACTATATGCGTTGGCGTGTTGCAGTGCGTGCCCCGTTTCGTGAGCAGCCACCGCCGCTGCCGCAATGCTATTGCCGTAATAAACATCGTGACTCAGGTTGATCGTCCGATTGACCGGATTATAATGGTCGGTCAACTGTCCTTCGACACTACCGATTTTCACCCCGCTAATGCCGTTGTCTTTCAACATTTTCTCAACGACATCCCGCCCGGTCATCCCGTTAGCGGTGGGTATTTTAGAATATTTCTCAAAACGACTTTTTAAACGATGGCTAATCAGCCAACTCAGTAGAGTGAATCCGATAAAAATCACCCAAATCCATAAACCTCCTCCTAATAATGTAGCGTGTTCCATATTTATTTTTGAATTGTTATAAAATAAATAGTACAAAAAATATACCATTTGCCTCAAAGATACAACACTTCCGGAAATTTTGTCAGGCATTTTATGAAATTTAACAACGAAAAATGACAGAAATAAACCACAAAAGGATAGCCGATGCTGTCGGATCGCTATAAGAATAGGCGAGAAAACGCTTGTATGTATTGATTTTAAAATATTTACAATGTATCTTTCAGTAAACCTTATAGCGTATGATCCGGCTTTTCTATTTCTTTTCAACGCTTATTTGAATGGGAATTGAAAAGGAGATGGATGGGAGATGAATGGGAGTTGATGTAAGAGGGGTGATACCGTGAGGATAGAATCAGGGGTTTGTGAGTAGATCAAAACTAAATTATAGGCGAAGGAGACATTCATTGCCAATTTATTTTGTTTTTAAAAATATTCTCTTTAATTTGGAGACCTTAACTCAAACGATTGAACTGTCATATTTCAACGAATAATTTTAAAATTGATGACTATGAAAACCTACAATCCCAATGAAATCAAGAACATCGCTCTTGTAGGCAGTGCCGGTTCCGGAAAAACCACACTTGCTGAAGCGATGATGTATGAGGGCGGGGTGATTCCGCGCAGAGGTAGCGTTGGTGCAAAAAGCACTTCTTCCGACTATCGGCCTGTGGAGCAAGAATACGGTTCGTCTGTCTTTCCGGCAGTGTTATACACCGAATGGAAAGAACAGAAGTTGAACTTTATTGATACTCCGGGGGCAGACGATTTTGTCGGAGGTGTTATCTCTGCGCTGAATGTTGCAGATACCGCAGTGATGGTGGTGAATGCTGTCAGAGGTATCGAAGTGGGGACCGAAATTATCAGTCGCCACGCGAAGAAGTTGAATAAGCCGATGATCTTTGTGATGAATCAGATGGATCACGAAAAATCGAATTTTGAGCAAGCGGTGGAACAAGCGCAGGCTTCATTTGGAAAGAAAGTGGTGTTGGTGCAGTATCCGGTGAATCAGGGTGCGGGATTTAATCAAGTGGTGGATGTCTTGAAAATGGAGATGTATCAATGGAAACCGGAAGGCGGGAAACCGGATGTGTTGCCGATTCCGGCTTCGGAGAAAGAGAAGGCGGAGGAGTTGAACCATCTGTTGATAGAGGCGGCGGCGGAGAATGATGAGGGGCTGATGGAGCTTTATTTTGATAAAGGTACGTTGACGGAGGATGAGATGCGGGCGGGTATCCGAAAGGGCTTGATCGCCCGGGATCTGTTTCCTGTTTTTTGCGTGTCGGCGGAGAAAGATATGTGTGTGCGCCGGTTTATGGAGTTTTTGGTGAATGTTGCGCCGAGCGCGGCGGCAATGCCGGGGATGTTGACGAAGGACGGGCGGTTGGTGCCGTATAGTGTCAGCGGACCGACGTCGGCTTTTGTCTTCAGCACGTCGATCGAGTTGCATTTGGGCGATATTAATTATTTCAAAGTTGTTTCGGGCACGGTCAAAGAGGGGGACGATTTGGTGAATATGACGACGGGGTCGAAAGAGCGTGTCGCGCAGTTGTATGCTGTGGCAGGAAAGAATCGGACGAAGGTCACGGAATTGAGAGCAGGAGATATTGGCGCTACGGTGAAATTGAAGGATACGAAGAATGGTGACGCGCTGAACACGAAGGAATGCGATTATATTTATCCGGCGATTAAATATCCTAATTCCCGTTTCCGGACGGCTGTGAGAGCGGTGACAAAGGCGAATGAGGAGAAAATGGCGGAGGTGCTTTATCGGATGCACGAGGAGGACCCGTCGCTGCTGGTGGAATATTCAAAGGAATTGAAGCAGATGATTTTGTCGGGACAGGGGGAGTTTCATCTCAATACGATGAAATGGCGGATGGAGCACAATGATAAGATACCCGTTGAGTTTTACGCACCCAAGATTCCTTATCGCGAAACGATCACGAAATATGCACAGGCGGAGTATCGGCATAAGAAACAATCCGGAGGGGCGGGACAGTTTGGAGAGGTGCATTTGGTGATCGAACCTTATACGGAGGGGATGCCGGATCCGGTGAGTTATAAGATCGACGGGGTGGACAGTAAGATGTCGGTGAGGGGAAAGGAAGTGTGTGATTTGCCGTGGGGAGGAAAATTGATCTTTTATAATTGCATTGTGGGAGGGGTCATCGAAGCCCGTTTTATGCCGGCGATCCTGAAAGGAATTATGGAAAAAATGGAGGAAGGTCCGCTGACCGGTTCGTATGCCCGTGACATTCGGGTGTGTGTGTACGACGGGAAGATGCACCCGGTGGATTCCAATGAGATTTCTTTCCGTTTGGCAGGACGTCACGCTTTTAGCGAAGCTTTCCGAAAAGCGAATCCGAAGATATTGGAGCCGATTTATGAGGTGGAAGTGTTGGTGCCGGATGAGGATATGGGCGATGTGATGGGCGATTTGCAGACCCGCAGGGCGATGATTATGGGGATGGACACGGATAGCGGTTTCCAAAAGATAAAGGCGAGAGTGCCTTTGAAAGAGATGCAGCGGTATTCGACCGCGCTCAGTTCTATTTCAGGAGGACGTGCCACTTTTTCTATGAATCTCGCCGGTTATGAGAAGGTGCCGACGGAGATTCAAGAGGAGTTATTGAAATCATACGAGGAGGTGGAGGTAGAAGAATGAGAGGAATGAAAGAAAATGTCGCCTGCGGGCGACATTTTTTTATTTAAAAGAAGTAGCTTTGCAGAGAAAGAGGAGGAAGGAAGGGGAGGAGGTCGCGAAAGAATTGAATTTTATAGATACGATAGAGATGCATTTATTTTATACACCGGATATACAGGGAGATGATTATACGTTGGATGCCGACGAGTCGAAACATTGTGTGAGAGTGCTGCGCTTGGCGGCAGGGGAGCCGGTGGCTCTGGTGGATGGTGTCGGGAATTGGTACGATGGCGTGATTGATCGGGCGGATGTCAAGGGGTGTAGGGTGAAGATGACGAAAAAAACGGAAGCCTGCGGGCGACGCTCTTTTCATTTACATTTGGCGGTGGCTCCAACAAAGAATATGGATCGGGTGGAATGGATGTTGGAGAAGTGTACGGAGATGGGGATAGATGAGATCACGATGTTGAATACGGCACACTCGGAGCGGAAGGTGGTCAAGGAGGAGCGTTTGGAGAAGGTGTTGGTGGCGGCGATGAAACAGTCGCTGAAGGCTTATTTGCCGCGATTGAATCCGATGGCTGATTTCAAAGCGTTTGTGACCTCTTGTCGGGAGACGCATAAGTTGATCGCTCATTGTCACGAGGGCGAGAAGAAACGGCTGGACGAGGTGTATACGCCGGGAGAGGATGTGGTGGTTTTGATTGGTCCGGAAGGTGATTTTTCGGCAGAGGAAGTGGCTTGGGCGGAGAAGGCGGGCTTTGTGGCGATCACCTTGGGCAATAGCCGGCTGAGGACGGAAACTGCCGGATTGGTGGCTTGCCACAGTGTCGATTTTATGAATAAGGTGTAGGACAGTTGAGCGATTTAAAAAGGAAAAGAAGATGGAACATATTTGGAAGATCGTTTTGTTGGCGGCTTTGTTTGTGTTGGTTCCCCGCTGGATTTGGGGTCAGGAGACGAAGACGAAGATTGCTTTGCTGAAATATAAAGGGGGCGGGGATTGGTATGCGAATCCAACTTCGTTGCCGAATTTGATCCGGTTTTGTAATGCAAATTTGGAAACGGATTTGGCAAAGGAACCGGCGACGGTGGAACCGGGAAGTAAGGATTTGTTTAATTTTCCTTACGTACATCTCACCGGTCACGGAAATATTGTTTTTACGCCCGTTGAAGCGCAGAATCTTCGGGAATATCTGTTGGCAGGCGGCTTTCTGCACGCCGATGATAATTATGGATTGGATGCCGCTTTCCGGCGGGAAATGAAGAAGGTGTTTCCGGAGGAGGAGTGGGTTGAAATCCCGTGGGAGCATCCGATTTTTCATCAAAAATATAATTTTCCTCAAGGTTTACCGAAGATTCACGAACACGACGGCAAACGACCGCAGGCTTTCGGTATTATCAAAGAGGGACGTTTGGTGGTTTTATATACTTACGAGTCGGATCTCGGCGATGGATGGGAAGATGCGGATGTCCACCGCGATCCCGATCAAAAACATCAGCAGGCGTTGCAAATGGGGGCTAATATTATTTCTTACGCTTTTAAGAATTAGAGGGACGCACTTGTCATTTTGTCCGGTACATTTCCGTTTGTTATGTCAATTTGGCAAGGAAACGGTAAAAAAGGTCGTGTAACTTTTCTTTGTTCGGATCGGTATAAATTTTGTATGCTTGATCATTTGAAAAAAAGGAGGTGAAGGATGAATATGAATAATTATACCATTAAGTCGCAAGAAGCATTGCAGGATGCGGTGCAACTTGTGCAGAGTAGCGGACAGCAGGCGATCGAGACCGGTCATTTACTGAAAGCGGTGATTCACGTCGGCGAGAATGTGACTCAATTTATCTTCAACAAGCTGGGGGTCAACAGTGGTAATTTGGTGGCTGCCCTTGATCGAATGGTGGCGGCTTACCCGAAGGTTTCAGGCGGGGAGGCGTATCTCTCGGCGGATAGTAATAAGGCGTTGGAAAAGGCGACGAGGTGGGCGAAGGAGATGGGCGACCAGTATGTTTCGTTGGAACATATTTTGTTGGGTTTGTTGGAAAATCACGACGAGGTGGCGCAATTGTTGAAAGACAGCGGAATGAATGCGAAGGAGACGAAGGAGGCGATTGTCGAATTGCGGAAAGGCTCGAAGGTAAATTCTCCATCGGCAGAGGAAAGTTACGATGCTTTAGGCAGGTATGCCGTTAATTTGAACGAGCGGGCACGCAATGGGAAGCTCGACCCGGTGATCGGGCGCGATGATGAGATTCGGCGAGTGTTGCAGATTTTGTCGCGGCGGACGAAAAATAATCCGATTTTGATCGGTGAGCCGGGGGTCGGTAAAACGGCGATAGCCGAAGGATTGGCACAGCGGATTGTGAATGGAGATGTGCCGTCCAATTTAGCGTCGAAGTTGTTGTTTTCGTTGGATATGGGGGCGTTGATCGCCGGAGCAAAATATAAAGGGGAGTTTGAAGAGCGGTTGAAAGCCGTGGTGAATGAGGTGGTGGCTTCAGAAGGGGAGATCATTTTGTTTATTGATGAAATTCATACGTTGGTGGGAGCCGGAAAATCAGAGGGGGCAATGGATGCTGCCAATATTTTGAAACCAGCCTTGGCACGGGGAGATTTGCGGGCGATAGGGGCGACGACGCTGAATGAGTATCAAAAGTATTTTGAGCAGGACAAGGCGTTGGAACGGCGATTCCAGAAGGTGATGATTGAAGAACCGGACGTGATGAGCGCAATCAGCATTATGCGTGGTTTGAAAGAAAGGTATGAAAATCATCATAAAGTGCGGATCACGGATGATGCGGTGATTGCTTCGGTGGAGTTGTCGCATCGGTATATTTCCGATCGCTTTTTGCCGGACAAGGCGATTGATTTGGTGGACGAGGCGGCGGCAAAGTTGAGGTTGGAAATGAATTCCGTGCCGGAGGAGATCGACGAGTTGGATCGGAAGATTCAGCAGTTGGAGATTGAGAAAGAGGCGTTGAAACGGGAGGGGACGAGCAAGAAGTTGGCGGATATTCAGAAAGAATTGGCAGATTTGAATGAGGAACGGACGAAATTACGGGCGCAATGGGAATCGGAGCGTGCGTTGATAGATGAGATTCAACAGAATAAGGATGCCATTGAGCAATATAAATTTGAAGCCGGGCGGGCGGAGCGCGAAGGGGATTACGGCAAGGTGGCGGAATTGCGCTATGGGAAGATGAAGGAGGCGGAGCAGCGCATTGGGGAGATTAAGCAGAAGCTGTCGGCGATGAAGCACGGGGAGTCGTTGATTCGGGAAGAGGTGACGGTGGATGACATTGCTGCTGTGGTGTCGAAATGGACGGGCATACCGGTGAATCGGATGATGCAGAGCGAGCGGGCTAAATTGTTGCATTTGGAGGAGGAGTTGCACCGGCGGGTGGTGGGGCAAGAAGTGGCGATTACCGCTTTGGCAGATGCTGTGAGACGTAACCGGGCGGGCTTGCAGGATGCCCGGCGACCGATCGGATCGTTTATTTTCCTCGGCACGACGGGGGTGGGTAAAACGGAGTTGGCGAAAGCCTTGGCGGAGTTTCTGTTTGACGATGAAGCACAGATGACACGTATTGATATGTCTGAATATCAGGAGAAGCATTCGGTGTCGCGGTTGATAGGAGCCCCTCCCGGATATGTCGGTTATGATGAGGGCGGACAGTTGACAGAGGCGGTCAGACGGAAACCGTATTCGGTGATTTTGTTGGATGAAATCGAGAAGGCTCACCCCGATGTGTTTAATATTCTGTTGCAGGTGTTGGATGACGGACGTTTGACCGATAATAAGGGGCGAACGGTGGATTTTAAGAATACGATTATTATTATGACTTCTAATATCGGTGCGTCTATGATACAGGAGAAGTTGGAGCATTTGAATGAGAAGAATCGGGATCAGTTGTTGGAGGAAACGAATAAGGAGGTGTATCATTTGTTGAAGCAGACGATCCGACCGGAGTTTTTGAATCGGATTGATGAGGTGATTATGTTTACGCCTTTACAGAAGAATGAGATTGTGGAAATTGTAGGTATGCAATTGAAGTCGCTGGGCAAAATGTTGGCGGAGAACGGTATCGCTATCGAAGTGACCGATCGGGCGGTGGAATGGATTGCTGCCGAAGGTTTTGATCCGCAGTTTGGTGCGCGACCGGTGAAACGGATTATTCAGCGGTATTTGTTGAATGATCTGTCGAAACAGATTTTGTCGGAACAGGTGGCGAAAGAGAGCCGAATTGTGATTGATGTGAAAAACGGGCAGATCGTTTTTATGAATTGTTAAAATAGAAAACTTTATTTTTTGAGAAACGTATTAGTGATGAACTAATACGTTTTTTTATGCAAAAATCTGATATCGGTCTGATCGGTTTGGCGGTGATGGGGGAGAACCTTGCGCTAAATTTTGAGAGTAAAGGATTTACAGTGTCTGTTTATAATCGTTTGCATCCGGGAAAGGAGAATGTGGTGGACCGTTTTGTGGGGGGACGAGGAAAGGGAAAGCATTTTACGGCTACTTACAGTATTTCGGGCTTGGTGGCATCGTTGAGCCGTCCGCGCAAGGTGATGCTGATGATCCGGGCGGGGAAGCCGGTGGATGAGATGGTCAGCGAGCTGGCGGCTTGTCTCGAAGAGGGAGATGTGATCATTGACGGGGGAAATTCGGATTTCCGGGATACGGAACGGCGAATGGAGGTGATGGGAGCCTTAGGAATTTATTATGTGGGTGCGGGGATTTCCGGCGGAGAGATGGGGGCATTGACGGGTCCGTCTATTATGCCGGGCGGTTCGCCGGAGGCTTGGTCTTTGGTGAAGGATTTGTTGCAGGGGATTGCGGCAAAGTTGGACGATGGTACGCCCTGTTGTCAATGGATCGGGAGCGGTGGAGCCGGACATTATGTGAAGATGATACACAATGGCATCGAATATGGCGATATGCAGTTGATCGCGGAAAGTTATTTTATGCTGAAAACGTATTGGGAATTGGAGAATATAGAGATAGCCGAAGTGTTGGAGGAATGGAATCGGGGGGAATTGAATAGTTATCTGATGGGTATAACGGCGGAGATTTGCCGAAGGTGGGAACCGCGCGGTGGCTATTTGTTGGATCGTATATTGGATGTGGCGGGACAGAAGGGGACGGGAAAATGGACAGCGGAAGCAGCTTTGAATGAGAATGATCCGTTGACCTTGGTGACGGAGGCGGTGTATGCCCGTTTTCTGTCGGCGATGCCGGAGGAACGGGCGATGGCGGCAGATCTTTATCGTTCGGAGCGGCGGGATTTTTCGCCTGAACGGACGGGGATCACGGAGGGGCTTCGGCACGCTTTGTATGCCTCGAAGTTGGTTTCGTATGCACAGGGGTTTGCGCTGTTGAGACGAGCTGCCGGACATTACGGTTGGACATTGAATTATGGGATGATCGCAAAGATATGGCGGGAAGGTTGTATCATCCGCTCGGCATTTTTGGAGCAGATCACTCAGGCTTATGACGATTCGCCGAATTTGGAGAATCTGTTGTTTGCCGATTTTTTTCGGGAACGGATTCGTGCCACTCTGCCGGACTGGCGGCGAGTGACGGCAAATTGTTTGCTTGCAGGAATCCCTGTGCCTTGTCTGGCTTCGGCATTGACTTATTTCGACGGACTTTGTACGCGACATTCTTCTGCCAATCTGATTCAGGCACAAAGGGATTATTTCGGGGCACACACTTATGAACGCACGGATGCGCTTCGGGGACAATTTTTCCATACGGATTGGAATGATACAGGGGGGATCGCTTCGGGGACGTATACGGTGTAGACGGTAGATGCGTGTTTGTGTTTTTGTTGATTGAAAATGAATTGTTGTTATTCACTGTTTATTTTTTGCTTATGACGCTTCCCGATAATCAGGTGTTAGTTATTTTTGGTGCTTCCGGCGATTTGACAAAACGGAAGTTGCTCCCGGCTTTGTTTGATTTATATGTGCGAAAGGCGTTGCCGGAGCGTTTTTTGATTTTGGGCGTTGCCCGAACGGTGTTTTCAGATGCAGAGTTCCGGGCTTTGCAAAAAGAGAGTTTGTTGGCTTTGCGGCAGGGACATCAACCGAATGAGCAGGAGTTGGAACGCTTTTTGGATCAGTTGTATTATCTGGGTTTTGATTCGGATAAGGCTGGGGAGTATCATCTGTTGCGGGAGAAAATAGAGGAGCTGCGGCAGGCGATCGGGCTACCCGATCAGATCGTTTTTTATTTGGCAACCCCGCCGCAGAAATACACTTTGATCATCGAGGCGTTGCGGAAGGATGGGATGAATAAGGCGGTGGACGGCGGATGGAGACGGGTGGTGGTGGAAAAGCCTTTCGGTAGCGATTTGGCTTCCGCACAAGAATTGAACGGTTGTCTGTGCCGGATTTTTCAGGAAAATGAGATTTATCGGATTGATCATTTTTTGGGGAAAGAGACGGTACAGAATATTTTAGTGTTGCGTTTTTCCAATGAGATATTTGAGTCGTTGTGGAATCGGAATTATATTGATGCCATTGAGATTCGGGCGTTTGAAACACTGGGGGTGGAAGGACGGGGTAAATATTATGAGGGTGCGGGAGCGTTGCGGGATATGATTCAAAATCATTTGATGCAATTGATGGGGTTCGTGGCGATGGAGGTCCCACCGTCGTTTGAGGCTGAATTGATGCGCGATGAGGTGGCAAAAGTGTTTCGTTCTTTGCGTCCGATCGTAGCGGAGGAGGTGATCCGGGCACAATATGCGGAGGGACGATCGGGAGAGGTGGTCTTGCCCGCCTATCGCGAGGAGAAGGAGGTAGCCGCCCGTTCGTGTACCGAGACGTATGTTGCGATGCGGTTTTTTATTGATAATTGGCGATGGGGAGGGGTGCCGTTTTATTTTTATACCGGGAAACGGCTCGATCGAAAGTTGTCGGAGATTGTGATTTATTTTAAAAATGTGCCCTACCGTTTGTTTCGGGGGATTTGTCCCGGAAGTTCGTGTAATAAATTGGTGCTTCGCATTGATGCGCCGGAGAGTATTTCGTTGAAATTCGGTTTGAAGATGCCCGGCTCTTATTTTGGGGTGGAGCAAGTGAGTATGGATTTTGGGTATGATTCGCTTTGTACGGCTTATATTGCCGATGCTTACGAGCGTTTGTTGTTGGATGTGATGCAGGGCGATTCAACGCTTTATACCCGTACGGACACGCTGGAAATGAGTTGGCGTTTTATTGATCCTTTGTTGCGGGAATGGCAGTTACATCCCGCCGAAGGACTTTGCTTTTATCCTGCCGGAAGTGAGGGACCAAAAGATAGATGGGAAGATCTTTTTCAGTGAACGATCCTTTGGATTTGATATTTTAAATCTCCGATTATTTTCCGTTTCTTTGTGGAATGGAAAAGATAATTACCGACGCATTAATTCGCCTGAAGATTGACGCGCTGAATGAAATGCAAATCGCATCGTTACAGGCTCATACAACCGCTCAGGATTTGATTCTCTTGTCGCCGACCGGATCCGGTAAGACGTTGGCATTTTTGCTGCCTTTGCTGGCAGCCTTGCAGTCGGGGAATGACCGTTTGCAAGCGATCATTATTACGCCTTCGCGGGAGTTGGCTTTGCAGATTGAGAGTGTTTTTCGGTCGCTGGGAAGCGGTTTTAAGATTTGTTGTTGCTATGGGGGGCATCCGGCGGCTGTCGAAAGGCGTAGTCTGGCTCAGCCGACAGCCGTAGTGGTTGGGACTCCGGGACGTTTGTTGGATCACATTGAGAAGCGGGTGGTGGATGTGCGAGCCGTATCGACGATCATTTTGGATGAGTTTGATAAATCGTTGGAATTTGGGTTCCAAGAAGAGATGTCGGCAATTTTGGAGCATTTGACGGGTGTGAAGCGGCGGGTGTTGACTTCGGCGACGCAAGCGATAGAAGTGCCTGATTTTGTCGGTATGTCATCGCCTTTGACGCTCGATTTTCTGGCGGGGGCGGCTCCTTTGGCTTTGACGATGAAACGAGTGGTTTCGCCGGAGAAGGATAAGCTGGGTACGCTTTATCGTCTGCTTTGTCAATTGGACGGTGCACCGGCGTTGATATTTTGTAATTACCGCGAAAGTGCCGAACGGGTGAGTGAATATCTTGCGGAAGAAGGCGTGGCAAATGAGTTTTTTCACGGCGGACTGGAGCAGGATGAACGAGAACGGGCATTGGCAAAGTTCCGAAACGGCAGTGCGAATTTGTTTATATCCACCGATTTGGCTTCGCGGGGATTGGATATTCCGGAAATTAAGTATATTATTCATTATCAGTTACCGCCGGCAGAGGAGGCTTTTATTCATCGCAATGGACGCACAGCGCGGATGAATGCCAGTGGTACGGCTTATGTCTTGGTGTCGGAAGAGGAGTATTTGCCGGAATATATGGAGCAGGTCACTGAGATAGAGGAGTTGAAAACGGTGGAGACTCGTCCGGCTCCTCCTCGTTGGGTGACGCTTTATATCGGTAAAGGGAAAAAGGATAAACTCAGCAAAGGGGATATTGTCGGTTTCCTCTGCCAAAAAGGAGATTTACAAAAGGAGGAGATCGGTACGATTGAGGTGAGGGATTATTATGCTTTTGCCGCTGTCGCCCGTGTACGTTTAGCCGAAGTGTTGCATCGTGTCGGCAATGAAAAGATCAAGGGGATGCGGACGAAGATTGAAGTGGCGGATTGAGGATGATTTTTGTGGTTTCGTTTTGTACGAAAACTTACGCTTTGTTGATAGGATTGTCTGAAAATTTCTACCAATAAACGAATCAATAAAACGTAAGTTTCCGGGATTGTTTTTATTGTTTTCCTTTTAAACACTTCCAAACAATTGCCGATAGAATGGCTCCTATGAAGGGAGCGACAATGAATACCCATAGTTGTGATAGTGCTGTCCCTCCGTTAAATACAGCAGGGGCGATGCTTCGAGCCGGGTTGACCGATGTACCGGAAATGGGTATGCATACGATATGCACCAATACTAAAGTAAGACCAATGACAAGTCCAGCGAATTTTGGCGATCCGTTGTCTTTGTCGGTGGTGGCGAGTACGACCAGAACAAAAATGAATGTAAATACAATTTCGGCGATCAGTGCGGGGAGAAGATTACCTTCGGCATATCCGTTGGCTCCTGTGGTGGTGGCTCCAACAATTATTTGTCCGGAATGTAAAATAGCCCAGATGATGAATGAACCTATGAATGCACCGATGATTT
Organism: Odoribacter sp.; assembly: GCA_036657595.1. Lineage (GTDB taxonomy): Bacteria > Bacteroidota > Bacteroidia > Bacteroidales > Marinifilaceae > Odoribacter. Next base: position 18,373 of record JAVXFZ010000050.1, read on the forward strand.
GTGCGATCATATAGCCTACTGCCTCTTTCCCGCTCATTTGACCACTTAACCATACGCCCAGTGTGATGGCGGGATTGATATGACAACCGGAGATGGAGCCGATGGTGTATGCCATCGCGACGACCGATAGACCGAATGCAAATGCAATGGTCAGCACCGCAGCAACGGAGGTGGCACCTCCGTTAAAAACAGCAGCACCGCAACCTAATAGCACTAAGACCATTGTGCCGATCATTTCGGCTAAATAACGTTTTTTATTCATAATTTTACAGATTAATGGTTAGTTAGAATAGGGTAACCTATTTAGATTAATAATGTTTATTTTATGTATTTTCACAAAGATATGATTTTATATTTAATACGACAAGAGGTATATACCGGAAAATGTAAGTTGGTATGATCAAGTGGATGTTGAGGTGGGAATGTTTGATGTTTCCTGAAAAGATGTCATTCTTGAAGAAATGAAAAAGCCGGTAGAAATACCGGCTTTTTTTGTGTGGCTCCTCAGGTAGGACTTGAACCTACGACCTACGGATTAACAGTCCGCCGCTCTAACCAACTGAGCTACTAAGGAATTT
>JAVXFZ010000051.1:0-18648 GCA_036657595.1 Odoribacter sp.
TCGAAAAACAATACCGCTATTGAAATTAATAATAAACAATGTCACGTTTTGCATATAACATTTCATTTCCTACACTATAGCGAATCGTCCAATTCCCTTTTTGATCCAACGCCTCTACATATTTATTAGTAGCTTCCGGTGCAAATGCTCTGGTATTCATCATAGATCTCGCCGGACGTTCGTATACAACATCAAAAATTTCCTTACTAAAATCACTTGGATAACCAAATTCATCCAAATCAGCAATGGTTTTTGTTTGATCTTCCCACGCTCCTCCATTCACTTGTACTTGAGTAATGGTTGTTGCTTTTTTAGCAACAGCATCTATCGTTGTTACTGACTTTGTAGAAGAGGCTACTTTAAGTTCAAAAGTTATAGGTGCAACATAATCAGGGAAAAACCAAGTTATATCCGTATAATCTCCATCAAACATAGGATTCTCAATCTTTACTTCTTGGTTAGAATTATCCTTCACATAGAAATTATATTCATTGCTTACTTCAATAATTTCAGTCGGACGATTATTAACTCCTAAAGTAACAGTTACTGTATTTGTAGTCTTAAATTCAGGTGAAATCTTTTTATAATAAGAATCATTAGGATCATCTGGAAGATCCTTTTCTAATCCTGTATGAAAAAGACCAAATTCCTCGATTTTTGTTATATATCCAGCCGCATTATATTCCGTTATGCTCTTTTCGCTCCAATCACCCGGTTTCACTTCCTTTGACGTTTCATCCTGATTCGCAGTCAAAGAAATAAATTCAGTGATCATCTTCGGATTCCCCTTCAGCCCATCACGTGCCGCATCACTCATTTTAGAAAGATCCTGTACTTCAACAATTTTCTCCACCTCAACAATTTTCTCCACGATTGTTTCGTCGTCGTCAGAACAACTGCTGCATACGAAGCCGCCCATCCCTATCAGGGCAGCCATTAAATAAAGATTCTTTTTCATAATCATTCGAATTTGTGGTTAAATAAAATAGTTATTATAGTTGTTTATATTAGTCTCTCAATAAGCGGATCGAATTAGAACAGCTCTTATTATAGCTCATCAACTGTGTTTTATCATTTTTAAATTCGATCTCCAAATGGTAAGCCTTTGTTTTATCCTCTTGGTCCACCGTCGTTCCCCACCACAAACCAAAAGAATGAGAGAAGCCGCTTGGATATCTTCCATTTTCAAAACGATACCCACCGGGAAGAGCGGAGAAACCGCTTAAATTCTTAGCAACGCAAGGAGCATCCCAAAGACCTTTCGGATCCCTCATCAACGCCGCATCCTCCTTCCCTAAATAAGTCTGCAAAGCCTTCCATTCGTCCACATCCGGCACGTGCCATCCCTCAGGGGCAATCCGATCGAGGGTGTACCAATTATACAACAACCCCACCGTTTCTTTGTCTACTCTCCCGTGCAACTTGTCTTCAAACAAACCCCACGCACCTTCTTCTGTCGCATAATCCACTCCGATCTTCGATCCATCGGCATAAGTCGTGGTGCGAAGGTTATCTTCCATCCAATATTGAGTGCCGATCTTCACCACCCGATAGCGATTGTTGTCTTTATCTTTCAACAACGAAGGGGCTACCGTGATCTGAGGACTACCGGCAGGCACCTCAGCCGAAAGGCTCGCGCCATCAAAAGCGATGGTCTGTAAAGGAGTGGGTTCATTTCCGCGAGTATAGACCGCACTTCCGTTGCTCCAATCCAAACGTCCGCCATCCGCTATCACCAATCCCTTTGATAAATCGGGTTGACCTGTCGCCAACAAAGGATAAGCGACCACGATCCGAGCATCCGGATTCACCGAAGGCACATATTCATTGCAGATCTCCGCCACCTTTTTATCACCGTTCCACGCTTCGTATACATCCGACACATCAAACGGTGTCGTCACCTGAATCGCCACCGTCCCGGCGATAGGCGCCTTTTTCGTTTCCTGCGACAGAGGGATCACCAGCGGCTCCGCCCGTCCGGCAGTCACCACCAATTCACCTTTACGGGGCTGGTTGCCTTCATTCGCTTCTGCCGTGACAACCAATTGATTCCCGTGTATTTTGAGCGTACACCAAGGAGCTTTTCTCAATTCAGCCGTCCAAGACGTTTGATTGGTCTCGACAACTGTCTGTAAGGAAGTTTCCAACCATACAAAATCAAGCTTCAAGACCGTTGCTGAGCAAGAAGGTTGTGATCCTTGTCCCTGCACTACTTTCAGGGTATCCGACAGACCTCCTGCCGTAATAATAATCATTGCCTCCCGGGAGCTTTCTAAGGAATTTTCTTTGGGTCGCAGAACAATACTATCCCTTCGAGGCACAAAGTCGCACCATCCCCGAGCCTCCTCGTTGACGGTCGCCAGCCATTCAATTTGATTGGTCGCCACTGCCACTGCCACAGGAGTACCTTTCCAGTCGCAATCGACGGATTCCTGAACCTTCAACTCCGGAATTATCGACATTACTTCTGTTTCATCATCTTCGCAGCCCGCAAAAAAAGCAGCGGACAAAAGAGTCAAAAACACCGTCATTCTCATCGTTTTCATATACATTATTTTTTAATAGTCGTACGTCTGTTAATCCTGTTTCTTTGATTTTATGACGATGTCAGTACATTCGGCATCCTGAAAGAATTTTTTCGCAAATGCTTGCACCTGTTTCCCGTCAATTTTATCAATGATCTTTTCAAAATAAGCCGGAGCCGAAAAATCCTTTCCACTATCCACATAAGAACGCATCGTCTCCATCCAATAAGAAATATCCTTATTTTCTAACATATTTCTTCGTCCTTTCTTCATAAACAGCACAATGTCTTCCACCTCTTCATCCTCTACGCCAAGCTCCTGTAATCCCGTGATCGCCTTGTGTACCAGCCCGCGCATTTGCGGTCCTTTCTCTAAGGACGATTGAAAGCTAACCCCGATAAATTGCTTCCTCACGGGGAATACCGATGCCGACGATTCAACAGAAACGCCATAACTACCGCCCTGTTCTTCGCGAATCTCCGCATTGTAACGATCCTGCAAGATCCGTTGTAAAATATCCAGACAAAGCTCATCTTTCGGTGTCATTTTTAAATGATTGCCAAATTCAATGTTCACCATATATTTATCGTCGGGCATATCCGCCTCAATATCGGCTTTGTGCGATCCTTCGCGGCGAAGGTCGTGTAATTGATAGGTTTCTTTCCGATAAAGCGACGGCAGGCTACCAAGATAATGTTCCACCAATTTCTTTGCCTCTTCTTTGGGCAGATCGCCCACCATATAAAATACAAAATCAGAAGCATCACCGAAACGTTCCCGATACAAGCGGGTCATCGTGTCGTAATTCATCGCATCAAAAAATTCTTCTGTATGAGTATCCCACAAACGGGGTGATTCTTTCATCCTGATTTGCTGCACTTTTTTGTCCACTTCCAACATCGGATCTACCTCTTTCGTGCGAATATCCATTTTACTGAGGACAATAAATTTATCAAAATCATCCCGATCAAAACGAGGTTTTTCAAACATCAACCACATCAATTGAAAGAGCAGTTCGCTTTCTTCCACTATCGCACTGCCGCTGACGCCTTCCGTCGTTTCGCCCAAATGCATATTGATGGATACATTATAAGGTTTCAGTATTTTCTCCATCATCCGATGGTTGTGTTTATACAAACCGGAGCGCAAGAGTAAGGATTCGAGTGCTTCTGCTGAGGGTAATTCTTCGGCTTTCAGCAAAGACTTTCCTCCATAACTTTCTCCCAATATGCTCACCCGTCCGCGGTTAGCATCCGTTTGCTTGAAAAACACCCGACACCCATTTCCCAACGTCCATTCCTCCGCCCCGATCGCCTTCACTTCGCGGGTTTTCACTATCTGTCCTTTCGGAATCTCAAAATCCAATAGAGGCACTTCTTCCAATTCGTAATTTGCCGGTTTCAAATCTTCCCGACGAATACTGTCGATCATTCCCAAGAAATCCGCTTTCGTCAGATAAGGATAATCTACACTATTTCCATCCAATAAGAACAGGCGATTTTTCGTCTCTCCCTGCCACGTCTTGAGCCAACGATTCACATCTTCCAGCGACAGACTGTCCAATATCTCTTTCGACAAAGCAATATCTTCTTCCACACTGGTCAGGGGATTTCCTTGCAGGAAATTATTCTGATAAATGGTCACATACACCGAATTAGACAGCTTATCTTTAAACTCCTCCGTTTCCGACAATTGTTTTCGGTAGTTTTTCACTTGCTCCGCCAACTCTTCCGGCGTAAATCCATAGCGATTGATGATCGTCAATTGCTCCATTAATTGCCGGAATGCCTTGCGATCCTTTCCGGGGAAAGGTTTGATTATTATATTATAAGTGTTATAATGGCGCAACAATTTTCCATAATTCACACTGGCACCCATAAAAGCGGGCGACTCAATGTCGATATATTGTTTCAGTCGTTTCGACACCATATTGTTATAAAATGTACGCACTAAATTTGTCCGCATCATCTCTTTCAGCGAGGTAGGCGGCTCTTCTTTGAAACGTTGCATCACAGAAATAGTAGACGACGGCACCTCTTTGTCTATGGCAACATAATACAAAGCCGTATCGCAATCGGGGATGTCATACACTAAACGGGGTTTAGGATTCACTCTTTTCGCTATCGGACCGAATAAGCCTTTTATCTGTTGTTCGATACGCTCCACCTCCACATCACCCACCACAATCACCGCTTGCTGATCGGGACGATAAAAATCCTGATAATAAGCCCGCAATTCCGCCGGCGTAAAGTTCTCAAGAATATTCACCCGTCCTATAATATCGTGTACGGCATACTTACTTCCATTATAAATATACGGAGACGCTTTCTCCTGCATCCGGATCCCCAAATCCCGGGTTGTCCGGCGTTCTTCTAAAATGACTCCCCGCTCTTTGTCGATTTCTTTCGGATCCAACAGCAGAAAACCCGACCAATCCCGTAGGATCAACAGGCAGGAATCCACCAATCCTTGCGCAGCAACAGGCACCTGTTCGATGTGATACACCGTTTCGTCCTGTCCGGTATAGGCATTGAAGCGATTCACTCCCCGACGTTTCAGAAAACCCTGAATCCCGTTCGGGAAATTCACAGTCCCGTTGAATGCCATGTGCTCCAAGATATGTGCCAAGCCGTTTTGGTTGTCCTCCTCCATCAATGCGCCAACATTCTGCACGAGATAGAAATCCGCCGTCCCGTTGTGTAAAGAAGATTGCCGGATGTAATAAGTTAATCCGTTGTCCAGTTTCCCGTGGCGAAACACCTCCGGTCCCTCCTGAGCCCAGCAGATCGTTGCTAATAACAACAAGCCTCCTATGAATATAGTTTTCATCATCTTTGTTTTTTTAGATTTGCTCTAATTTCGCTTTCACAATGTCCTGCATTTGCTTTTGTTCCCCTTTATTTTCTATCCGCACCGACACTAAGAACGCTTGATTCAACGCCTGTTTTGCTTTTTCCCGCAATCCGGTTCCTACATAACAGTCGCTCAACATCACCAACAAACGCACCCGCACACTTTCGCTCATATCCTTCTCCAAAGCCTGTCCGATCCACACGATACTTTTCTGAAAACCCGCTTCCGACAACTTTGTCTCACTGGCAACATAGAGATCTTCCAACACCTGAGAATAATCGTTGACTGAAGCCTCCGCTCCTAATCCCGCCAAGTATTTATCCATCGCTTCGAAATAACTCTTCTCGTCTTTTTGCTTAAACAGATAATACGTACCGTCTGCCAAATAGCTCACCGCCTCATATACAGACAACGATCCGAAACTATTGCCGGCATAAGGTGCGCTCATATCTCCTTTGATCCGCTCCAAACGAGCTTTGTAATCCTGATTTCCTTTTTTACACATCTGAATGATATAGCGATTATTCAGCTCTATGATATAATCCGACACATCCGGCTTGTTCAGTGCTTCGCAATAACGTTCATAATTTTTCACTACGTGTTCAAAAATAGGATCCTCTTTCCCGATCTCCGTATGGTAGGTACGGAATATCACCAAGTCCGGTCCGTTGACCATATTCTCTAATCCCTTATTTTTCACATACTCATCAAACAATGTCTCTATTCTCACCGACCATTTATCCCGATCGTAGCCTTCTACGCCCATAATAAAATAAGGCGCTTCAATCAACAATTCTTGTTGTATATCAAAATCCTTTTTATTCTTTTTATATTTCTCATACAATTGCTCGAAACTCAACTCATCCCCGTTGGCGACCTTCACGTCTTTCAACAACTGCTCGGCGGCACAAGCTCCTTTCAATCTTTTCAACTCTTTCCCGTTGGCATCCATCAAGATCATCGTAGGGAAAGCTTTCACGTTATATTTTTTTGCCAAAGGCTTATTCTCCGGAAGTTCGGCATCCAAATGACAACAAATAAACGTTTCGTTGAAATAATCCCCTACACTCTTTTGGGTAAATACCTCCTTGTCCATTAATTTACAAGGACCGCACCACACGGTATAAAAATCGACAAACAAATTTTTCTTATCTTCCTTCGCTTTCTTCAAGGCATCCTCGAAACTTCCCTGAAAGAAAAGGATTTGTGCCTGACAAACTCCTGCCAGCAGCAGCAGCCCCAATGTTATATATATACTCTTTTTCATACGTTTATCATTTCTTTCCGTTCAACTTATTCTATCGAAACATAAAAAGCATCTTCCAATACTTTTGAATATCCTTCATTTTCAACACGAATAGAGACCGCATACAATCCCTGCGGCGAGGTATAAGAAAACGGGAACACCAAGCGTCCGCCGCCCATCATTGAAACTTCCTTGCTGAAAATAGCGGCATCTCCTTTACCGATCACCTTCACGTGGTCAATGAAAAAATACATAGGACCTGTCCCCAAAATACCTTCAATGGGAGAGGTCACCCAAGGTGATTTATTGTCAATGCGCACCTGATATAAATTATACAAACGGTAATTATTTTCAGCCGTCACGGTATCTAATCGAACAATCGTCAACTGATCCACCGCATAAGACGCGTCCTCTGTCATCAAATAGCCTATCTCCTTTTTGTCACAGCCCACTGCCAGCAACAACAGCAACAAAACGCTATAAATTTTAATAAAACTGCCCATAACTTTAGATTTGAGTTAGTTTAAATTTATTACTCAATGCCTGCACCACCCCAGTCAAGGTCTGAATATTAGTCGATACCACCCGGGTCGGCTCTTTCGAAGGAACATTCTTGCTCATCATATACAGTGCGACTTCTCCTGCTGCCGGCACATTGTTATACATTTCGCGGTAGGAATACATCCAAACCTTCCCGGAGATACAATTCACCATTTCGCCCCCTTCTTCCACCGTGATGATCTGATCCGAGTTGTCCACTGTTTTGGTGTAATAATTTCCGCGAGCCACCTCATCTCTCATCACTTTCCGATTCGGTACAATCAGGCGTTCAAGCAGCGTGCGACAGAATGCCACATCGAGTTCCTCTACACGGTTCAGTTTGTTGGCTTTCAGATAACTCAAAATCGGAATATTCGTGATCCCTAAAAAGGTGATCTGCCCATATTCACTGCCCCCCTGAAAGATCTTCTCCATCCCGGCGTGGCGAATCATCGCCACCGTATGATACCAATTGAGAGAATCTCCGCACATATATTCCCACATCGAACAATTATGATTGCCCTTTGACAGACCGGTATCGTCGTAATCGTATTTTGTACACGACATTGATAAAAATAACGCAATCAGCGCTAAACCCTTTAATATCTTTATTTTTTCCATGACCAATAAATATTTTGCCGCATTAAAGTATTACTTGTAAAAGCTGATTTTGATATTGGCAGATACAATGCACCCCGTTCAATATCCGAAGCCGACAATTCGCCAAATGCAGGGGAAAGTTCATACAGATAGCCATTTCTCACCGCATCATCGTATCGTTGTCCTTCTCCGAACAATTCCCGTTCTCGTTCGCGAAAAATCTCTTTGCGGAGGTCGTTACTTCCCGCATATTTTCCCAAACCTGCCCGCTCACGAATGGCATTCAAATCTTCGGAAGCTGTCGCTAATCCCAATCGTGCCCGACATTCACCCCGCAACAAGATCAAATCTGCCAAACGCCACACAATTTTATTTCCTTCCACACCCAAATAAGGACGTTTCGCCTCTTCATTGATCGAAAAAATCGGTTTCCGCCATTTATAGAAATAAGCATACGGATCATCGCCATTGTTCTCTTCTGCACCCAAATTCTTCCAAAACTCACTGCGCCGTAAATCAGCCGATTCGGCATACAAACTCTTCACCTCGCGACTCTTGATGCGGGCTTTCAAATCGCCGAGTATCCCAAATTGATTGACCACATCGCTTTCCCGATCCGACATCACCGGATAGGTAATTAAATAACTTCCCGGTGCAAAATGCCAAGTGGTACTTTCAGTGAAATAATTTCGGTCGATCGCATTGATCTCAATGGCAAAAATCGTTTCCGCACTCCGCCGGGTATTGCCAAGTACATTCTCACACAAGGTCGCCATCGGCTCTAATTGATAGTAACCCACTTCCTTCTCGATCACCTTTGAAGCCGCCGCTTCCGCCTCGCGCCAATATTCATTTTCGCCATACAAACCGCCCATCCAAGCATATATATTTGCCATCAGCGTATAGACCGTGCCTAAGCTGGCATATTGTTTTGAGGTCAATTCATTTCCTTTTGCATTGATCATCATCGGACTATCGTGTGCCGGAAGCACTAACGCCTCTTTCGCACAACGCAACGCCTCTTCTAATACAGCTTTTGCCGGAGATTTTCCCAGAGGCTGCTTAAATTCGGAATTAGGCACAATCGGCGCGTCGCCCCACATCCGAGCAATCGTATAATAACAAAGCCCTTTTGTAAACCACGCTTGTGCCAACCAAAACTTAGTCCGCTCCGGTTGAATATTCTTGAATCTAAATTCATTGTCAATCATCATATTCGCCAAATAGATTAAATCGTAATAATCTTTCCAGCTAACAGACTGATCGAGACTTTCGTGAAGAAATACAGCCGGATCAAGCATTTTCAGTTTTCCTGCAATATTGTCTGTGATACGAGTGTTGGACGTGTATATATCCGTACAATACAACCCGATCTGATCGTGTATATTCGGCTCTACCGACGCAAATACCTTCCGTTCTGTCGACAAAATATTTGTAAAAAGAGCTTCCACCTCCGCTTCATTTTGAAAATAATTGGTAAATGTAACCGAATTTTCCGGCTCAATATCCAAAAATGAATTACAAGAAATCAGCGGTATCAATAATATCATCGTCATCCATCTACTTTTCATAGCTCTCAGAATTAAAAGTTTATAGTCAAACCAACGGTAAATTTACGAGGTAACGGATAATTACGCAGGTTATCACTACCATCATAAATACTTACAATCTCCGGGTCCAAACCGGAATAATTGGTCAGTAAAAAAAGATTTTCTATCGTCATAAAAGCCCTCACGCCTTTCAATCCCATTTTGTTCACGATCTGATCCTCCAAATTATATCCCAACGTCAATTGCTTCAGTCGCAAATGATGTACCTTTTCCAAAGAAGAACGATAGACTCCATTGTAAGGGGTTCCCACTCCGAACATTTGCAAACGGGGATACTCAGCTCCCGGCTGTGGCCAATAGGTGGCATCCTTGATTCCAAAAATAGGACTGGAACTGGGCGACGGCGCCATTTTCATATCGTCGTAGATTTTATATATATTCCGACCTATCGAATAATTGAATAAAATATTCAAATCGAAATTCTTCCAACGCAACTCACTGACAATACCTCCGTTCGCAAGGGGTAGCGGACTGGCAGCATAATACTGATCCTCCGGCGTAATTGCACCATCACTATTTAAATCCGTGATCTTTCTACTCCCCGGCACAAAGATTCTCTCCGCACTGTAAGTGACTCCTTCGTGTAAAGGATAGGGATTCCCCTGTGTATCATAATAGATAGGCACTTCATCCATTGAATTATAGAAACCGTGGTCGTCATAAACTTTAATTTGATACAGCGGCTTTCCGATCACATACTGACCAATATCCATCCCGTTGTAGCTTTTCTCTAATTTATTCCAGTTACGGGCTACATTGATTTTCATCCGCCATTTGACAGCCGTTTCCCGAAGAATGTCAATCTCTGTTTCCACTTCCAATCCTTGATTAGACGTTTCGACGGCATTTTGCCATTGGCTGCCGTGGAAGAACATATTTCCCGGTAAATTAACCTCGTGAAGTTGAGATTTCGTATAACGCCGATACCAATCGACTTTTAGTTTCCACCGATAATCAAAGAAGTCCACATCCAAACCGACATCGTATTGATCGGTTTCCTCCCACGTCAAATCACGGTTGATCATCCCCCCACTCGGCACCATACCCGTCTGACCCAAGAAAGAATCACCGCCCACTTCCATCAGTCCGTGCGCCAAATAACGCTGACCGAATTTTTGTCCGGAGGTACCCCAGCTGGCACGGATTTTTCCAAAACTCAACCAGTAACAAGATTTCATAAATTTCTCTTCCGAGAAAGCCCATCCGGCAGATACCGACGGGAATGTTGCCCAACGAACATTTTCACCGAACACGGAAGAACCATCCCGACGTACCGTCGCCTCAAAGAGATATTTTTTGTCGTAATTATATGAAAAACGACCAAAATAACTTTCCAAGCGTTCTTCGGTAAATTCCGATTGATAGCTAAAAGCTGATTTCACATTTCCCGCTCCAATATCTATCAATCCGCTATTTCCTCCCCAACCGTTTCCAACGTATTGTATCTTGTCGTTCGGTCCGCCTTCGCCTGAACCTTTATTACTAAACGATTGATCTTTCTGAAAAGAAAGTCCCAACATCACGTCAAAATTATGCTTCTCGCCCAATGTCAAATTATAATTTAATAAATTCTCATTCAAAAGCATAATATCCTTGGCAATCACCCCTTCAGATTTGGAACGTTTTTCCGTGCTGATCGTGCTGGGTTCAAAGTGATTTTGATTTTGCTGATTGAAGTCCAAAGAACCGGAGGTTGAAAAGGAAAGTCCCTTCATGATTTCATAATTCAAATTCAAACTCAAACGCAAGGTGTAGCTATGGTTTTTTTCCGTCATTGAATTTAATCCCCTCAACACATCTTTTTCCACTTCCCCACTTCCCGGCAAAAGGGTAGACTCATAAATCGGGTCAACGCTCATCCCCTCGATCTTTGAATTTCCCCCAGAGAGATTCCCTCCCCGACTTCGATCGCTATAAGCAAAATACGAACGGGCATCTACGCGCAAACGTTTTGTCGGAGTGACCGTCAGATTCGACATCAAATTCGCTCTGGAGAAACCACTATTCATCATAATACCGGTTTCGTTGTAATAACCACTCCCGATGATGTATTGCATATTCTCATTTCCTCCCGAAATCTGAATATTCGCATTCCACACGCGTGCCGTCTCAAAAGCATAGCGAAACCAGTTGGTTGAATTGTTGTAAAAAGGATTTAAACTATCCTGCAAAATCACCGCATCTTCTCCATTCCCTCCATTCCAAAAATAATCATATTGTCCCCGATTTCCTCCGGGACTGTATGCATCGTCATAAGAACCGGGAATCACATATTTTCCCGTTAACGGATCGGTATAAGGAGCCACATAATTACGCAATCCGGTGAGGTGGTGCAAGCGTTCCTCCCGTCCACCGGTCTGTTGCACGGTCTTCGGCAACCACGATGCGGAATAAGAAGCATTCGCCGTGAAAGTAGCTTTACCGCTTCGTCCTTTCTTCGTGGTAATCAAGATCACACCATTTCCTGCCCGTGAACCATAGATAGCAGCCGAAGCTGCATCTTTTAATACCTCTATTGATTCGATCATTGAAGGGTCGATATCAGAAAGCGTATTGGCACCGGTGACCGGCGATGAAAAAGAATGCACCGGCACCCCATCCACCACATACAAGGGCTCGGCATATTCCCGTGAGGAGCCTTCGCCTTTTACGAACAATGAATTGTAACCACGAATCGCGACCACCGAACCGCCACCGCCGGGAGAACCCGACATATTATTGATCTCTACGCCCGCCATTCGCCCTTGTAGCAAATTTTCCAAACTCGGCGAAGGTAATTCTTTGAAATCTTCTGCCTTGATGGATGAAATCGCACTGATCACTTCCCGTTTCTTTTTTGATCCGTAAGCCGTCACTGTCACCTCGTCCAACTTGGCTGTTTCTTCTTCCAATCTCACATCAATGGGTTTTGTTCCATTGATCGTCACTTTCTTTAATTTAAAGCCAATGAATGAAAACACCAACACCCCTTTCGCTTCCGGCAGCGGAAGCATAAACTCACCGTTCACATCCGTCGCGGTCCCTACCGTCGTTCCATCCAAACGCACCGTCACGCCGGGCATCACAATGCCTTTCACATCGGTCACTTTTCCCCTCAACTGCACGATCTGTTGTTGTTGGGGCAGCGCGTTATTTTTCCGATAGAGAATGATGGTCTTGTCAACAATTCGATAACCAAATCCGGAATTTTTCAGACAAAAGTCCAAGACTTCATTCACGCTTGCCTCTTTCATCGTCAAAGACAGATTTGAAATTTGCTCCACAGAATGATCATCATAGAAAAAACTAAATTCCGACTGACTCCGGATCGTATTCAGCACACGTTCCATCGAGACATTCTTTAATTCGATATCCAGTTTTACGTTTTGCGAATAAGTAGCCGCAGTCACATTCATAACAGATATCCACGTCAGTAACAGGCATAATTTCATAATCTTTAACTTTTGCTGCCATCTCCAACCTACGGAGTGAGGTAATTTCCAGTTTTTTTTCATAAATTTGTGATGTTTAATTGCATTCTGTTCGGTCACCTGCAAAATTTCCGACAGAACTTTTAACTCAGGGTGATGGTTGGCGAAACAACGATCACCCTATTTTTATTTTATTTTCACGATCAAACTTCTTCCTGATCTTTCAAACGACACTAATCCATTGCCCTCAATGATCTTCAACAAATCATCAATATGCTCGGTTTTACACATATCCCCCGTATATCGGATCTCCCGTGCCTCCGGATTTTGATAAAATACTTCGACATCATACCAACGACTCAACTCTTTCAATAATTCCTCCATCCGGCTACTCCTGAACACCAAACGTCCGTCTTTCCAAGCGGTATAAAGATAACTATCCACCGGATGTTTGCTGATCAGCCCGTTCGTTTTCACCACATTCCCCTGTTCGCCCGGCAGCAAGACAATCGGATGGTTTTTTTTCGTATCTCTCAATAGCACCGATCCCTCGACCAAGGTCGTAGAAATCACTGTTTCATCCGGATAAGCCCTTAAATTAAATTCTGTCCCCAAGACTTCCGTTTCCGTACCTCCTGCCACGACGACAAAGGGCATCTGTGCATTTTTAGCCACCTTGAAGTATGCTTCGCCTTCTAAGTAAACGATTCTCTTTTCTCCTGTAAATGTAACAGGATAGTGCAAACTGCTCTCTGAATTTAACCAAACACCGGTCCCATCCGCCAAGGTCAAACAATATTCTCCGCCACGAGGAATTGATAATTTATTGTATTCAGTCGTCTGAACCGTTGTATCAGGCATCTGACAATAGGATAGCGATTTCCCGACAATATTCAATACTGCTCCCGCTTGCTTTTTCTCCATCACCGGATCCGTTTCTTTCAATATCATTTTTTCACCGTTTCCCAACACGAGAATGGCATTTTTCTCACTGACCGGTAGACGATCGGCAACCACCGTTGTCTCTATCTGTTTGAAATGCGCTAAATAAAGCAGCCCGCCACCCAGCGAAAACAACAAAACAACCATCGCCACGCTCTTGAAAACAATCCGCTGCAAACGCACCCGCCGCTGCCTTTTATATTGTGCGATAAAAGCCGTACATTCTTTCACACTCTCTATCTGCAAAGCCTCCCTCATCTTCTCTTCCAACCAAGATTCTTGTTGCATCCGAGCGTAAAGCTTTTTGTTTTTATCGTCCGCCTGCAACCATTCGTCCAGCTTCAAACGTTCCTCCGGCGACAATTCTTCGCGGAACGATTTGACCAAGATGGCAGCAAGCTTAAATATATCCGATGTTGAGGAGTTCATATTTTTATCATTTATACACTAAAGACCCCCTTCGGGATGAGAAGGGGGTATAAAAAATCAAAAAATATATTTTTATTTTGGAAGATTCTCTAAATAGTAGTAAAAAAGGAACATTGATACCGGATCTTTGAGTTTACCGAATAAGACCTTTTTCCCTGATTTCTTATACGATTTCACCGTCTCAATGCTAAGACCTAAGATTTCGGCAATTTCTGTATTTCCTTTGCCTTCGAGTGTCAGTAAAAAGACCTTCCGGGATTGTTCGGGCAATTCTTCTATGGCTTTTTTCAAAAGAGCGAAGACCTCTTCTTCTAAGATTCTGTCGGTATATTCTTCCTCGTCAGGCTCCTGCTGCTCCATTGTCTGGCAGTAGCGTTTTTTGACATCTTCGTGGCGCAAGTATTTCAAACTCCGATTTTTTACCGCAGCATACAGGTAAATTTTTAAATTATCAATGCTCTCGAATTTCTCCCGCGCTTGTATCATCCCCACAAAAACATCCTGCACCACATCTTTGGCAACATCGTGATCTTGGACATACGACTTTGCAAACAATACCAACGGGACGTAGTATTGCTCAAAAAGCAATTTGATCGCGGCTTCATCATAGCGCGACAATTGCTTTAAATACAAAGAATCAGTTATTTCCATATCCAAACAAATCACCCTCCCATACAGGAATTTTCACTAAAAAGAACCAAATAGTCTGCAAATATAATTATTTAAAATGGAACACCTTATTTATCAAGCCACACAATTGAAATACATTTACTTAAATTTTGCAAATATGCCTTTTGTTTTGCCCATCCATAGCTTTCCTCCATATCCGCCCGCTCCCTGTTATACATTTCCATCAGTAATCTTTTGATTATCATTTTGTTCCGGTCGTACCCCCGATGTAGTCTCGGTGTATCCCCTTCGTTTCGAAACGACGAGGATACGAAGGGAATACGACGAGAATACGAGCGAAAGGTAGCGATACCCAAACCATTCCCAAACGATTGGGTAGCGATGATAGGAGGAAGAATAGCTGCGATAAGAAACAAATTGCAAACGATGAAGGTAAGTTTAAAGTGTAATATATCAGTCCTTTTTTTGTATTCTACTCACAGTTTTCTACTTTTACGCCCGTAAATGATCAAGTCTTAAAAAAATACAAAAAATGGATTACGGATTTTTCGACTTCCTAAAATTGATCGGCTCGCTCGGTGTCTTTCTCTATGGAATGAAATTAATGAGCGAAGCGCTACAAAAAGTGGCAGGTTCTAAAATGAGAAACATCCTATCGGCGATGACCTCAAACCGTTTCAAAGGAGTGATTACCGGAGTTCTGATCACGAGCATCATACAAAGTAGTTCCGCTACGACGGTGATGGTGGTCAGTTTTGTGAATGCCGGGTTGCTCAACTTATTAGAATCTATCGGGGTGATTATGGGTGCCAACGTCGGTACGACGGTGACCGCTTGGCTGATCTCTATCCTCGGATTTAAAATCAGTATGGCAGAAATATCCTTGCCGATGATCGGACTTTGTCTGCCGCTGTTGTTTTCAAACAAACGGTCGCGCAAAAGCTGGGGAGAACTGATTATAGGCTTCGGGCTGTTGTTTATCGGTTTGGAGTTTTTAAAAGATTCAATGCCTAATCTTCAGGAAAATCCGGAGATTTTCACCTTTCTGCAAAATTATGCCGATATGGGCTATGCTTCCTATATCCTCTTTATGCTGATCGGTACGGTTTTGACGATCCTCATTCAGTCGTCGTCGGCGACAATGGCTCTGACGCTCGTAATGTGCGCCAACGGCTGGATCAGCTATCCCATCGCCGCTTCGATGGTGTTGGGCGAAAATATCGGGACAACGGTCACCGCCAACCTCGCGGCAATGGTCGCCAATACGACCGCCAAACGGGCGGCGTTGGCTCATTTGGTGTTCAACGTTTTCGGCGTGACTTGGGTGTTATCCATTTTCCCTATTTTCTTGGGATGGATTGAAGAGCTCAGTGTGTTTATGGGCATCGGTAATCCGACCACCAGTATTGAAGCCGTCCCAATGGCTTTGTCTTTGTTTCATACGATGTTCAATATTATCAATGTATTGATTCTGATTTGGTTCACGAAGCTGATTGCCCACCTCGTGACAAAATTAATCCCTCTGAAAGAAACAGCAGAGGACGCGTTTACACTGAAACATATCAAGATTGGTCTGCTATCGACACCGGACGCTTCGTTGTTTCAAGCAAAACAAGAAATTGCGTGGTATGCCAAAAATACCCGTGATATGTTTCATAAGGTGACGGAATGCCTCGAATTGCCGGCGAAAGATTTTGAAAAACCATTCAGCCATTTAGTGAATATGGAAGACGAAAGCGATAAAGTGGAAGTGGAAATTGCCGATTATCTGACGAAAGTGTCGGAATCGAAACTCTCGACCGAAAACTCCCAGCGTATCCGGGCGATGTTTAAGATTGTATCGGAAATCGAAAGTGTCGCCGATTCGTCGCTGAATGTTACGAAAGCTCTGAACAGAAGGAATGAACAAAATGTACATTTCTCGGAAGAATTGACGAATAAGTTGAAACAGATGTTCGCTCTGGTGGAGGATTCGCTGAATGTGATGTGTGTGAATCTTTCGATGGAATATCGGGAAGTGAACGCCAAAAAGTCGTATGAAGTGGAACAGGCGATCAATAACTATCGGACGATCCTGAAACAGGAACACCTGATCGCCATTGAAGAAAAACGATATGATTATCCGACCGGGATCCTGTACAACGATATGTTCTCTGAATGTGAACGCATCGGCGATTATGCCATTAATGTCACCCAGGCACTGAAGGAAATCGGACACGATGAATAGATTGTTTTTTTCACTTTAATGACTACTTTTGACAAATAATAAATAGAGATATAATGGCACAGGAAGATGTATTTAAAAAAATCGTGGCTCACTGTAAAGAATATGGTTATGTATTCCCGTCATCAGATATTTACGACGGCTTAGGAGCTGTATACGACTATGGGCAATATGGCGTAGAATTAAAAAATAATATCAAAAGATATTGGTGGGAATCTATGGTGCGTCTGCACGAGAATATCGTCGGTCTTGATTCTGCCATTTTTATGCATCCGACCATTTGGAAGGCTTCCGGACACGTGGATGCTTTTAATGATCCGTTGATTGATAATAAAGATTCGAAAAAAAGATACCGCGCCGACGTTTTGATTGAAGATCAGATAGCCAAATATGACGATAAGATCGAAAAAGACGTTGAAAAAGCCCGGAAGAAGTTCGGCGACAGTTTCAATGAAGAGTTGTTCCGCCAAACCAATCCTCAGGTGGTCGCTACGATCGAAAAGCGAGAAGCCCTCCACGAACGGATGGCAAAAGCGTTGAACGACAATGACCTGAATGAAGTGCGCCAGATCATCGTGGATCACAATATTGTATGTCCCGTATCGGGCACCTGCAATTGGACGGAAGTGCGGCAATTTAATTTGATGTTTGCCACCGATATGGGGTCAACTGCAGAAGGTTCGAGTAAAATATACCTCCGCCCGGAAACCGCACAGGGCATTTTTGTTAATTTTTTGAACGTTCAGAAGACCGGACGGATGAAGCTTCCCTTCGGTATTGCTCAAATCGGTAAAGCGTTCCGAAATGAGATCGTCGCCCGTCAGTTTATTTTCCGTATGCGCGAATTTGAACAAATGGAGATGCAATTTTTCGTACGCCCCGGCTCAGAATTGGAATGGTTCAAGCAATGGAAAACGACCCGTATGAAGTGGCATCAATTGCTTGGCTTCGGTGAAAATAATTATCGTTTCCACGACCACGAAAAATTGGCTCATTATGCCAATGCCGCTACGGACATTGAGTTTCGATTTCCATTCGGATTTAAAGAGGTGGAAGGGATCCACTCCCGCACGGACTTTGACCTTTCGCAACACCAGAAATTCTCCGGTAAGAAGATGCAGTATTTCGATACCGAACTGAATGAATCGTACGTCCCATACGTGGTTGAAACCTCGATCGGTGTAGACCGTATGTTCCTGCAAATCATATCCGCCGCCTACTGTGAGGAGGATCTGAGTAAGGACGGGAAGCAAGATTCGCGGGTGGTGCTTCGTCTGCCGGCAGCCTTAGCGCCTGTGAAAATGAGCGTGATGCCGCTGATTAAGAAAGACGGACTACCTGAAAAAGCACAGGAAATTATGGATCTGCTGAAATATGATTTCAATTGTCAATACGATGAAAAGGACTCTATCGGAAAACGTTACCGCCGTCAAGATGCTATCGGTACGCCTTTCTGTATAACGATAGATCATCAAACGCTTGAGGACAATGCGGTGACAATCCGTGACCGCGATACAATGGCACAGGAACGCGTGGCTATTGATCAATTGCTCGGTATCCTGAAAGAAAAATGCGATATGCGCACGTTGTTGAAACAATTGAGCGTTTAGGTGTTAAATTAACGCAAAGATAATGAAGA
>JAVXFZ010000052.1:0-18370 GCA_036657595.1 Odoribacter sp.
GTCACACCCGGTATAGGCTCGCCCTTCTTATCCTTCACCACCCCTAAAATAATCGGTTTTTTCACTGCTTCACTCCTTCTTGCTGTCGGCTGAATCACCACCACACGATCCTCTATCACATAAACAAATCCTGTGTGGTCCAAACATTTCTTCAACACCTCATCAATCAGGGCTTCCTTCACCTCCAACGATTTCACTCGCACTTCGCGAACATCATCAAGGTTGTAAATAAACGTGTATTCACTTTTCTGTCGGATAGCAGAAAACACATCAGTCAAGGCAACATCATTAAAATTCAGCGTCAATCGCGTATTCTGCGAATAACTCATTGCTGTCGCCTCAATCGAAAGTAGAAAAAATAGGCACAAAAACTTCATCACCAGTAAAGTTTGTAGCAGCTTTATCTTTATAAACCTGCCGGATTTACATTTCTTTTTCATAACTTTGTTTTACGGTTTTACATTTGATTTATATTGAATGTATCCAGGCAGTTAATGTGGGGCATTAACTGCCTTTCTTTTTTTACTCATACACATATATCGCATTGTCTTTGACATCGAAACGCACCTTTCGAGTCTGCTCCAAACGCTTTAATACTGTTTCAATGTTTTCATAACGTTTAATCTCCATATTAAAACGCAAATTCTTCAAATTCGGATTTACATAGAACACGTTCACATCATACCAACGCGACATATCCTCTAAAATAGTCTCCAAATCCGCACCCTCAAACCAAAAAACTCCTTCTTTCCACAAGGAATAATTCCGCGCTTCCACCGTTTTCACGACAAATCCACGCTCTTTATTTTTCCAAATTGCTTGTTGATCTGGTTGCAACACCACTTGATCGTTCCCTTTTCTCAAACAAACCCGTCCGGAGAGCAAAGTTGTCACCACCTCTTCGCGATAAGCCGATACATTAAAAGAAGTTCCCAACACCCGTACATCCATTCCCCTCACAGTCACTACAAAGGGCATCTTTTCATTTTTCATTACTTCAAAATACACCTCTCCCGTCATCTCCACCTTCCGCTCATTTCCCCCAAATGCCACAGGATAACGCAACGTTGATCCGGCATTCATCCACACCATCGTTCCATCCGATAATTGCAAATGATATTCACCGCCATTGGGCACAATTAATTGATTATACACTACCTGTGGAATCACAGATACAGAATCCTCCTTTGTATAGCGAAGCATATTCTTCGATGTTTGGAGTTCAACACCTCCTTCTTCCTGCATACACAACAACGTATCGGGGGATAATTCTACTCGCTTTCCGTCCGCTAACACCAACTGAACCTTCGCTTCTCCCGGCACAACAGCCACCTGTTTTCCACCCACCGAAGTCGTGGTATCACCGCGTTCTAACAATAAAAAAGCCCCCGCAACAGCCAACGGCAACAAAAACAGAGCGGCGTATTTCATCCATCTGTGTCCTAATCTCCGTTTCCCTACCACACGCTTTTCAAACGACAACCAACGCCCATCCACCAAACGTTCCCCCCTGCGCTGTTCTTCCCATACCAATTCACCTGTCTGCATCCGCTTACGCATCTTTGCGTACACCTCACGATGCGCCGGCGACTCTTCCAACCAACGATCTAACTCACGTCGATCATTTTCGCCCATCGTTCCAGCCAAATCATCCGCCATCATTCGGGCTATTTTCAAACGCTCCTCTAATAACTTCATAAAAATTTCTTTCTTGTTTATAGTAGAGAACACTTCACGGAGGAAGTGGGTAGGTCAAACAAGAAAAAAAAGTAAAAATATTTAATTAGGGAAATAAAAGTAAAAATATTGTCATATATCTATCCGATAACAATCCCCTCAATCTCACATAGGCGGATTTTTTCAGACACTTCACCGTATTCACTGAAATCTGCAACGTTTCTGCCACCTCGTTATTATTCTTCCCTTCAAGATTGAGCAATATCACCCGACGAGCCTGCGGCGGTAATTGATTAATAGCGATATGCAAAATCCTCACCGTCTCTTGCCACGTCACCTCATTTAAAAAGTCACAATCCTCCCGATCGTCCTCATTTAACTGCGCACAATAATGATCCACCGCCCGTTGGTGCTTGCAATGATTCCAATACAAATTCCTCGCCACCGTATAAAGATAAGCCTTAGCATATTCTATCGACTCAATTTCCTCCCTCCGTTCATACACTTTCACAAAAGCCTCCTGTGTCAAATCAGCCGACAACTCCTCATCCCCTCCCGTATATTGCCGCAAGAAGGCATATACAGCAGGAAAAAACTCCCGAAAGAAACTTTCAAACTCTTTATGAGATTTTATGACAACCATTCACCAACAAATGT
This sequence comes from Odoribacter sp., assembly GCA_036657595.1. Classification (GTDB taxonomy): domain Bacteria; phylum Bacteroidota; class Bacteroidia; order Bacteroidales; family Marinifilaceae; genus Odoribacter. The sequence goes on from JAVXFZ010000052.1 coordinate 2,335, forward strand.
AACAGTTTTCACAAAACCACACAACATCAATCAATTATTTAATCAGCTTCTTCCTGATGAAAGCATAAAATTGATTTTTCTCTATTATTTCCTTCCAATTCTTTTTTAATGCTTACTCTCTTATTTCATTTATCTATGCCTACTATACATCCTCCTCTAAAAATTCAGCCACACTTTAAAGGAGGGTATTTTTTCCTTACTGATAATGATCTGTTCCTTAAAAGTAGGTTTTACGTGGACAACGACCTTACCGTTAAAATAAGGTTCTACACTTTTTATAGCATCCACACTCAATAACACCTGTCGGTTTGCTCGAAAAAAGAGATCAGGATCCAATTGCTCCGACAATTTATCCAAGGCAGGATCTACAATATACTCCTTACCTGCACCAGTCACGGCAAATGTAATTTTATTCTCGGAATAGAAATAAGCAATATCAGCCACCTGCAACGTCAAGAAACAATCTGCACCGGAAATCAAAAAACGCGTACGAAATCGTTTCTCACGCTGTTGCAGACTATCAAGAACCGTATTGAGATACTCATCAAATCCACCTCTCCGATTGCCCGCGAGCGACTCATATTTAATAATCGCCTCCAACAAACGCTGCTCGTCCACAGGCTTTAATATATAATCAATACTGTTAACACTGAACGCACGAATCGCATACTCGTCGTAAGCCGTAGTAAAGATAATCATTGAAGTAGGTTTTGCCTGAGACAGAAAGTCAAAGGAATTACCATCAGAGAGCTGAATATCAAGAAATATAATATCCGGATGAGGATTTTCTCCAAACCACTGCACCGCTTCTTCCACATTTCCCGGCAACACAGTCATCTCCCATTCCGGACGCAAACGCCCCACCATAGAACTCAGCAAACGTGCCGCCGGTATCTCATCTTCTATAATAACAACATTTAATTTACTCATATAACAAAGGTACCTTTACCGTAAATTCATCTTTCCCCTCTATCACAACAATATCTTTCCCCAACGTCAATTTATATCTATTCGACAAATTCTTCAAACCCACACCACAAGATTCATTACTAATTTTCAGATTCACCGTATTCGTCACAACTAAATACCCCTGCTCTTCCGCCATAGAAATCTTCATCGGTTTAGCAGCGGTGATAGAATTGTGTTTTATAATATTCTCTACCAAAAGCTGCAAAGTCAAGGGAGGCAGCATACTCTCCATATAATCGGCAGGTATTTGCGAATCCCACAAGATACAATCGCCCAATCTCACTTTATGCAAAAACACATAAGCATTGACAAACTCCAATTCCTCGCCCAACGAAATGAAAGGCTTATTCTGACATTGCAACACATAGCGATACACATTGGAAAGATTTTTCGTAAAAACGACGGCATTTTTAGTATCATATTCTATTTCAGCAATCAGCGTATTGAGGCTATTAAACAAAAAATGCGGATTCAACTGATTTTGCAAGGCTGCATAACGGGCTTTATTATTCTCTTCTTGTAAATCTGACGCTTGTTGCTGCAACAGAAGGGCTTGTTGAAACGACTTATTCGCAATCAGCAATCCTAAAATAACCAATTCCACCAACCATACCATAATCAATATACGCACTCCTCCATTGGGGAAGAGAAAGGGAGACGTAGCCCCCACAATCAATTTGGCAACAACCAACAAACCATAATTCAACAACAACAACATCAAAACAACCATCCCATAAACCACAGTAATTTTCCATCGTCTTTTCGTATAAAGGGCATATTGATTATTTAGCCATTCGCTCAAATGGATCGTCGTGTAACCCAATATATTAAATGCGACAATAAAAAACACCGAAGCCCCCACCGACGACAAAACGTGAGCAACATTTTCCGGTAAATTCGTATAATTCACAAGCAAAAGGTAAGAAAACACCCCCAAGCCTGAAAACAAAATACCGTATAAAACATTATTCAACCTTGTATTCATCCGTTTATACATTCAATATTAAAAAAATACACTTTGACGTTGTAAAGTTACCACATTTTATTGAAAATCATATCCATTCAATGCCCTTATCAATTCCGAATAATACCCTTGGGCTGACACCTTTGCTTGCGTATAATTAACTTGCGACGTCTGTCGATACGCCTGAGCATCAATCACCTCAAGAATAGACACCTTCCCCTCACTGTATCGTTCCATCGACTTCCGTTCATTCTCGTTCGCCTTTTCAAGCGACGAACCCGCCAACTGAATCCGTTGAATCGTTTGTAAAAGAGCCACTCTGGCTGTTTCCACTTCCAACTGGACATCATCCTCCACCTTATTCAAATGATCGGCAGCAATCCCCATCTTCTCGGTCGACATTCGTTTCTCACTCTTACGTTTTCCCCATTCAAAGATAGGAATAGAAAGTTTTGCATAAACCGCATAATTAGGATCTAAATCGGAACGGAAATTATATCCGGGAGCCGAATAATGACCATCCGCCCCGACAAACAATTGCGGTTTATAATTTGCATCATTCAACTTCAACTCACTCTCTGCCATCTTTATATGATCCTGTGCCATCTTTACTTCAGGGCGAACATTTCCTCCCGACAAAAACAAAGAATCCTGCACAATCACAACAGGCACACTCGCTTCTACTTCTGTCGCCATCCGCAACTCCACTCCTATCATCGAATTAAGAGCCATCCGCCCTGTTTCAAACTCATTCTTTGCCTCCAGCAAACGATACTCCGCTTCATTCAATTTCACCTCTGCCATCAACAAATCCTGAGGATCAACCAAACCGACCTCCACACGTTCTTTAATAATCTGAACCAACTCAGCCATAGAATTTCGCGAATCAGTGGCAACACCCACCAACTCCATCCGAGCCACCGTATTCCAATATTGAACATCTGTCTGAAAACAAACTGCCGAACGAACAACTCCTGCCTGATTCACCGCCAACGACTGTTGATGTTGAGCCACTTTAATCGCTTCCAATATCTTCCCTCCCGTATAAATCGGCTGAAGCAACGAAACCGAAGCTCCATATTTCATATCCTTCCCCTGAAACGTCTGCGGAGCCCCCAATGCAGGAATATTCAACGTCAGCTCCATCGGATTCCCCGTATATTGAAAATCAGCTCCTCCACTCAACTTCGGCTTCATATCCGCACGTGCCATTTTCTCCAACTCCATACTGGCAGCAATATTTTTAGCCATTGCCTTCAAATCATAATTATATTCGAGTGCCATCGTCCTGTACTTTTGCAAGTATTCACTTTGTTGTGGGAATGCCCCCAAGGCAAACAAACAGGACACAGTCAATAAAAATATCTTTTTCATCATCATAAACTAAGTATTTCAATATTTCAAATCCATCCTCCAATACCCCTCATTTACCCCTCTTTCACCTTATAAAAAATAGCGTATAATGCAGGAGTAATAAACAAAGTCAGCAAAGTGGCAAAAGTCAAACCAAAAATAATCGTAGCCGCCATTCCTCCAAACGCAACATCAAACAACAAAGGCACCATTCCGAAAATCGTAGTGATCGCTGCCATCAACACCGGACGTGTACGAGAAACAGTCGCTTCGACAATCGAAATATAAAGAGAAATACCGCTGCGATGTTGCACATTAATTTCATCAATCAACACAATCACATTTTTAATAATCATCCCCAACAATCCCAGCCAACCTGCTATCGGGAAAAAGCCAAACTCAAAACCGGTCGACAACAGACCAATAGCCACCCCGATAATAGAAAGCGGAAGCACACAAAGAATAATCACCGGCTCTCGGAAATTGCCAAAGAGTGCCACCAAGATAAGAACCAAAAACAAAAATGCCAATGGGAAAAATTTAGCAAGTGCTTGCAAACCTTCATTTTGATCCTTAAACTGCGAATCCCAAAAAAACGTATAACCATCGGGAAGCTCCATCTTCTCTATTTCAGCCCGAATCTCACTGTGCACCTCAGCCATCGTATAGTCGGGTTTCACCCCGCACATCGCTGACATCGACAACTGCCGATTATAAGTTCTTACCTGAGGATATTCCCACGCTGTCTCTATCCGTTCAGTCACCTGCGACAAAGGAGCCGATTGATCTCCATTCCACACCGAAAAATCCCCCAACGCATTGACATCCATAATATTTTCGTCCTTCGCCTTCAACAGCACCGGCACTTTCTTTTCATCATCCCGATACACCCCCACCGGAAGTCCATCACCAATCGCTTTCACCGACTCCATCATTGCCGATTTCGTTATCCCCAACATCCCCGCCTTCACCGGATCATACACCGGACGAATCATCAACGACATACTCCCCCATTCATTTCGCGCATCAGCGACCTTCGGATTTTTACGCATTGTCTCAATAGCAACACCTACCAACGAATCCAATACCGCAGCATCCGGACCCAAAAAACGGGCTTCAATCACCGCCTCCGTTAAGGGACTCAACTCAAACTTATTCACCTTTATCAGCGGCTCCGGATACTTTATCCGAATCGAATCCTGCAACAGACGATGCAATTGCCGAGATTCTTTCGACGATTTACACTTAATCAGCAACTGAGCATAATTCGACTGCGGACCAAAAGCAATGTTCGACAAATAATAACGGGGAGGGGTACGTCCCACAAAACTCGATACCATCTCCGTTCGTCCATATCCTTCGATAAATTTAACAACATCCGAAGCAACCGCATCCATCTTTTCAATACGGGTTCCCTCCGGCATCCACATATCTACCGTAAAATACTGCTTATCCAATGACGGAACAAACACCTTTGGAATAAACTTAAAACTCCACGCCGACACAATCAGCAAAACAACCAAACAACACACAGCAACATACTTATACCGAATCACAAAACGAAGCGACTGACGGAATTTATCGTATGTCCGACCACCGAAAAGAACCAATTTCAGTTCATCGGGACGCGGACGACGGACAAATTCCTGCATAAAAAACGGTGTCTGTGTCAACGCAAAAACCCAACTGAACATCAACGACACTCCTATCACAATCACCAACGAGGAAAGCAACTCACCCGTAATATGGGGAGAATAATAAATCGGTAAAAACGTCAAAATCGCAATCACTGTTGCCGCCAACAACGGAAGTGCTGTTGACGAACACGCCCTCATGATCGCCACACGCTTGCGCATCCCCCGCTGCATATTCACCAACACCGAATCTGAAACCACAATCGCATTATCCACTAACATCCCCATCGCTATAATAATAGCTGCCAGCGACATCCGTTGCAAGGCTATCCCCATCGTAAGCATCACAATCAAAGTCGCAAAAATAGAAAATATCAAACCGCTACCCACCAAAATACCGTTCTTAAAACCAATAAAGAAAAGCAATATGGCAACCACCGTAATCACTGAAATAATCAGATTCAGGATAAAACCGTCATTTGCCACTGCCGACTCATACCCCTGATCGTAAATAGACGTCAACGCAAATCCCTGTGGCATATTTTCGGAAAACCAATCCACCCGCTCTTTCACCAATACCGCCATATCCACGACATTCCCCGTCGGAACCGTCGATATAGCAATACCTACCGCCGACTCACCGTTCATTCTCATCATATTGCCGGCAGGCGTTTTATACCCTTCGTTGATCTCTGCAATATCGGCAAGACGGAAATGCTCACCGCTTTTCGACACAATCGTCAAATCACGAATATCTTCCAACGAATAAAAATTCCCGGTCGATTCAATACGAATACGGTTGTCCTCCGTCTCTATTCCTCCGGCATCCACCACCTTATTCTGTTCCTCAAAAGCCTTTGCTATATCACGAGTCGTTATTCCACTACGCGCCATCATCGACGGACTCACCACCACCTCTATCGTAGGAACCTGAACACCATAAATCTCAATCTTCGCCACATCCTTCACTTTGAGCAAATCATTCTTGATCAACTTAGCCTGCTCCTCCAACTCCCGATAACTATGTCCCTCACCGGTAAGCCCATAAAATACTCCCAACACATCCCCAAAATCATCATTCACCACCGAAGCTCCCGCACCGGCAGGCAATTTACTCTGCACATCCGCCACCTTGCGACGCAATTTATCCCACAACTGCTGCATCTCTTCGGCACGAATCTCCTTTTTGACATAAACCGTAATTTTAGAAAAACCCGCACGATTCTCAGTCTTCAGATAATACAACTCACCCAACGACTGGATAGCCTCCTCCAAAACATCGGTCACCTGCGTCTGCACCTCCATCGGCGAAGCCCCCGGATAAGACGTCAATACCAACGCCTGCTTAATCGTAAACGGCGCATCCTCCAATTTCCCCATCTTCACATAAGCAAACAATCCTCCCACAAAAATCAACGTCAACAACAAGATGGTGACAGGCTTATTCTGTAAAAAATATTTAACTAATTTCATACAACATTCTCTTTTTTAATTCTTTATCAATATACGTACGCCCCTTAATGGTCGATATTCCACGAGCGAACGCCAAAATACGGCTTGCCAAAAGTTCCTCCTCCAAATCCCGTAAATCACACTTCCCATCCGAAAACAATTGAGATAAATGATCCAACAAAAACACGTAAACAAGATCAGAAGAAGTATCCTTTCTAATATATCCCGCCTGAATACCATCGCACACCCTCCCCTTACAAACCTTCGCATAATTCGACATACGTCCCCTCAAAAACAAATAAACATTCTTATAATACTTACAAATATCCCGACACACTCTCTGATTGACACTTTTAGACCATTTATTCACGTGCTCGCAACAATCCAACAACAGATCCAACAATCCGGTATTAATATCACACAACACCCCTTCATCATAAATCCGGTATTTCACACACACCATCAAAATATCCTCTTTATTGCCAAAATACCCATACAAAGTCTTTTTTGAAATACATAACTGTTTCGCTATATCCTCCATCGAAACGGATTTAACACCGTATCTCAAAAACAACTCCATCGCCTTATATACAATCTCCTCCTTCATCATCTCCCCGTAGATCGACTCCCTTGTGAAACATCCACCTGCGTGCCGTCTGACAAAAATCGCAAACCACTCACAGCCACCTGCTCCTTCTCATTCAATCCCGACACAACAGACACTGCCCCATTTTGCAGCAACTCCCCCAGTACTATCTTTCGCTGTTCAACCCGTCCCGTGGCAGCCACCACCCACACATAATCACCTTCCGTCGGACGATGACAAAGTGCTGTCTGCGGAATCGTCACCACCCGATCGGTCGCTAACGCCGGCGCATCAAAAAACACCTTCCCCGACATCCCTGCCAACAATTTCCCATCCTTATTGGGCAACAACGCCGTCAACAAATAAGAAAGATTATTCCGAGTCGTACTTTTAGACACCTCCGTCACCTGTGCCCGATATATTTTATCCGGCATCGCATCAAAACGAAGACTCACCTCCTTCAAATCCTGCGAAGCAAAAGCAATCTCCTGTGTCACATACACCTCTATTTTCAATTGCTCAATATTCACCAACGAAATCACAGGCTGCGTAGCCTTTACATCCTGATACTTCTCCATATACACCTCGCCCACATAACCGTTAAACGGAGCCTTCAACTGCGTATCCTCCAACTCATTCAACGCCGTCTCATAAGCCATCTTTGCCGATGTATAATCCGCCTTTACCTTTTCATAACCACTTGCCGAAATATTATTCTTCGTAAACAATACTTCTATTCGCTCAAACTCAGCCTTCGCCTGCTGATAAATCGCCTCCGCCCGTTGCTTCCGAATACGAAAATCACGCGCATCCACCTCTGCGATCACCTCTCCCTGTTTATAATAATTCCCTACATACACCTCAAATTGATCGATCGGTCCACCGATTCGAAACGATAAATCAGAAGAACGATACGGCTTTGCCATAAACGAAAACTCTTTCCGATGACTCACATCCTGACTCTTTGCCAAAGCGACATTCACTCTCAAATGCTCATTCTTTGCATTCTTATCCGTAGAACTGCAAGCTCCCAAAAAAGAAACAATGCAACCCCATAAAATTGACTGAACAATTACCTTCATACGTTTTTTATCTATTCTAATTTAATTATAAATCCATTCACTTACATATTGCTCTAAACGATGCGAAGCAACAATACATAAATCAGTGAAGCAAAGATAATAATGTGTGTAATCCTCCCTTTTAATAATTTACCGAAACCGAAAAAACGACTACTAAAACGGACAATTCAACCACTGAAACCACCTTCCGTTATTTTCACCGTATCGACAAAAAATAATGGTGCCCGTTGTTTTTATTGCCATAAGTTTATTCTTATCAAAGTCAACTTTTCCTGTATCATACACTATATAATCGCTACCCTATCGTTTGAGTATCGCTACCTTTCAGTCGTATTCCCTTCGTATTCCCTTCGTATCCTCGTCGTTTCAGAACGAAGGGGATACACTGAGAATAGATCGGAAATTCGCCTAAAATCCTAACAGTATCAAAGGATAGTGAGGATTTAAGGTAGAGGATTTAAAAACAATGCACAACCAAATACTTTTTATGAACGATTCTATCCTCCTTAAAAAATTCACAGAACGATTAAATATTTCAAATTTTAATCGTTTCTCATAAAAAAGTTATAATTTTGAAGTCTGAATATCAATAAATATACAGTTATGTACGGAAAATTTCAAGATTTTTTAAAGACTGAAATTCAGTCTATTAAAGATGCAGGCCTATATAAGACCGAACGACTCATTGCAACACCTCAAGATGCAGAGATTAAACTGACAACGGGGGAAACAGTATTAAACTTTTGTGCAAACAACTATTTGGGACTTTCTTCTCACCCCACCGTTATTGCGGGCGCAAAGAAAGGATTAGACACTCGTGGCTACGGGATGTCTTCCGTACGTTTTATCTGTGGCACACAGGATATACACAAAGAATTGGAAGCTAAAATCTCCCAGTTTTTTGGCACAGAAGATACCATCCTTTATGCTGCCTGCTTCGACGCAAACGGCGGTGTATTTGAACCCCTGTTCGGACAAGAAGACGCAGTGATTTCAGATGAGTTAAACCACGCTTCTATCATCGACGGCGTACGCCTCTGCAAGGCAGTTCGCTACAGATACAAACACGCGAATATGGAAGATCTCGAAGAACAATTGAAGATTGCTCAAGCTCAACGTTTCCGCGTAGTGGTCACTGATGGTGTATTTTCAATGGACGGAGATATTGCCCGTTTGAAAGATATTTGCAATTTAGCAGAAAAATACAATGCTATGGTAATGGTTGACGACAGCCACGCTGCCGGATTTATCGGTAAAACAGGTCGTGGTTCAGCCGAATACAACGGCGTGATGGATCGGGTGGATATCTTCACCGGCACACTGGGAAAAGCTTTAGGTGGTGCGATGGGTGGATATACAACCGGTAAAAAAGAAGTGATTGAAATGCTTCGCCAACGTTCCAGACCTTATCTGTTCTCCAACTCTTTATCTCCGGCAATCTGCGGCGCGTCGATCGCTGTATTTGACATGCTGATGAATAGCACAGAATTACGCGATAAGGTGATGAACAATGCCGAATATTTTCGGGGTAAATTAAAAGCTGCCGGTTTTGACATCAAACCTTCGGAATCAGCCATTGCCGCCTTAATGCTTTACGATGCCGTGCTGTCACAACAGTTCGCTGCCGAATTACAAAAAGAGAATATTTTTGTCACCGGTTTCTATTATCCGGTGGTACCGAAAGGTCAGGCTCGTATCCGTATTCAATTGTCGGCTGCACATTCCCGCGAACAACTCGACCGGGCTATCGCAGCTTTCATTAAGATCGGTAAGAAATTGAAAGTGATTCAATAAAAAGTCATCACGCTATGTGATCAATATGTTAAAAAAACAGGAAAACCTTACGAGGATTTCCTGTTTTTCTATTTCAGTGTAAAATAAAAATCATTCTCAGCGATTCATATATTTCAAGTTGACCGCATAAAGAATGATAAATAGGATTGCAAACAGACCACCGGACAACATCCCTATGAGTACAGCGATTGAAAATCCGGCAAAATAAGGAAGGATAAAAAGAGCAAGGATCTGAGATGCGGTATAAAGATAGAAACCTAAACGCTTCAATTGAAACATCATCACGGCTCCCAATAAGCTAATCACACTCAGAACGATTCCCATCACTGCAATTTCATTGGCGTGTGCAATGGTAACTTGCAACACTTCCATTGATGAATTGAGAATACCGGAGAGAAAAGAAGTGACTCCACCATCTTCCATTTGTCCAGCCATATTAGAGTATTGCTCCATCTGCATATTGCTATTCATTAATCCGGCAGTGAACATTGAGAAAAGATTGGAGAGAACACTCCATCCACTACCGATAAAAGTCAGAACACATAAGACAATTAACAAAGTCGGACGCTGTACTTTTTTTTCTTCAAAAGGATTTTCCATCATAGAATTATTTTATATTATTTAAATTTATTCACTCACTAACTATGTCCATAAACAATTATAAATAAGCCATTTCAATCACTCATACCGTGTAATGATCACAAAATTGATCAAGAGATCAGCCACGCCTCTACGCTTGATTCTACAAATTTATAAAATCCTAACGGTATTTTATAGCATATCGTCAATTATTACATTCATCCACTGGTTGATTGTCTTGATAACCCCCTTGCAATAAGATGTTTCATACTGAAATATAGGACAATGATGTCGAGATGTTACCCAACAAACGATTTCATTTTTCAATTTTTACACAAATAAAAGTTTAAAATGCTTTGTTTTACAAGCGGATTTAGTATAATTTTGAGCAAAAATATTTTAACTATCTAATTATGAAAAGAGATACTGCAATATTTGACTTGATTCAAAAAGAGTGCGAACGTCAAAAAGAAGGAATCGAATTGATTGCCTCTGAGAATTTTGTCAGTGAAGAAGTAATGGAAGCTATGGGCTCCTGCCTGACGAATAAATATGCCGAAGGCTATCCGGGTGCCCGTTATTATGGTGGATGTCAGATTGTTGACCAGTCAGAGCAATTAGCCATTGACCGGGCTTGTAAATTGTTTGGTGCAGAATTTGCCAATGTTCAGCCACACTCCGGCGCACAAGCGAATGCCGCAGTATTTTTTGCTTGTATGAAACCGGGCGATACGTATCTGGGGCTTGACTTGTCACACGGCGGTCACTTATCACACGGATCACCCGTGAATTTGTCCGGAATTAATTACAATCCGATCGCTTATCACGTGAAGGAAGACACCGGATTAGTGGATTATGACGAAATGGAGAAATTGGCATTGGAACACAAACCGAAAATGATCGTTTCCGGAGCCTCCGCTTACTCCCGCGATTGGGATTACAAACGGATGCGTGCCATCGCCGACAAAGTAGGTGCTTTGTTAATGTATGATATGGCTCATCCCGCCGGATTGATCGCAAAAGGCTTGTTGAACAATCCGTTTGAATATTGCCACATTGTCACTACGACAACGCATAAAACATTACGTGGTCCACGTGGCGGTATGATCCTGTTACCTAAAGATTTTCAGAATCCGTGGGGATTGAAAACACCGAAAGGCGAAATCAAAATGATGTCGCAGGTGATCAATTTCTCTGTATTCCCGGGACAACAAGGCGGACCGCTGGAACATATCATCGCAGCAAAAGCCGTAGCCTTTGAGGAAGCATTGTCTGACGCTTATATGGAATACGCAAAACAAATGCAAAAGAATGCAAAAGTAATGGCAAAAGCATTTATGGAAAAAGGATATAAAGTGGTTTCAGGAGGTACGGACAATCATTGTATGTTGATTGACCTACGCACAAAATTCCCGGAACTGACCGGTAAAAAGGCTGAAAATACGTTAGTAAAAGCCGATATTACCATCAATAAAAATATGGTGCCGTTCGATAGCCGTTCACCGTTCCAAACTTCCGGAATCCGTGTCGGAACTCCGGCAATCACCACCCGTGGTTTGAAAGAAAATGATATGGCAGTGATCGTAGATATGATCGACCGTGTTCTTTCTGCTCCTGATGATGCAAATGTAATTGCTCAGGTGAAAAAGGAAGTGAACACAATGATGCACCCCAGACCAATGTTCGCTTGGTAAAAGTGAATCACAATAAAAAAGACGGCAATCGCCGTCTTTTTTATTATTTCAAGATTTTAAAAGCTATATCCAGATAGACATCTAAATCGACCGTTTTCTCGCGCTCGTACACATCGCTCCGCTTATGACCCATACGGACAACAATTGCATTCTTCTGCGGAATAGTGAAAATATATTGCCCCCCCAATCCTCGAAAAGCAGGAAATTGCATTCCCTTATAATGTATCACCCAAATCTGAAAACCATAATAATCCAAAGGTCCATCCCCAAATTCATTTTCCAAATTTGCAGCCGGCGAAGTGGCTTCTTTCAGATAAGTTTCAGATATCAATTGTTTGCCATTCCAATTGCCATTGTTTAAAATCAAACGGGAAAAATGCGCCATATCACGTGCCGTGGTGTTGAAACAACAATACGATTTTTCATCTCCCCCCGCCTTATCTAAATTCCACAAAGCATCACGGGGCACTTGCATCGGTTTCCAAAGTTTCTCCTGTGCATACTCACTGATCGTTTTTCCGGTAGCAGCCTCCAATACAAAAGACAAAAGCTGGGTATCGCCGCTTTTATACGAATAGCGTACACCCGGTTCCTCTATGGATTTCAGCTCCATCACTAACTGCCGAATTTGATCTCCATAGTAGGCTTGTGTCGTTTTTGAGATTAAGGCAGTATAGGCTTCATCCCAATTTAATCCGGAACTCATCGTCAATAAATGACGCACTGTAATCCGATCTTTCCCCCCTTCTTTAAACTCCGGAAGGTATTTGCCGACTTTATCATCTAAGCTGGCAATAGCACCCTCATCGTGCGCAATGCCTATCAATAGACCAACAATACTCTTAGTGGCAGAAAAGATATTGGAAAGTGTTTCCAGTGTCCAACCATCCCGATATTCTTCGTACAAAATACTGTCATTTTGTATGACGAGAAAAGACACCGTACCGTATTTTTCCAAAAAATCATTGTCTTCCGGACTCATCGTATAGTCATTGTAATCTTTCGCCATCGACCATTCCCAAACACTATCAGCCTTTTCCACCCGATGTGATGGAAACAGGTCTGTATCGGAAATATCCGGATACCAATGAATCAAGGCTGACTTTATATAAGTAGGTAAAAAGAAATAGATCACAACCAGCGTCACTAAAATACCGGAGATGATTTTCAGCCACCGTTTTTTCATACTGATTTCTATTTGTTTCGAATGAACTTTAAAGGTTAAATCTTTTTTTCACATTCCCGCAAATCTTCCGTAGTTAAACGCTCAGGCAAGAAACGCGAAACATCTCCCCCATTCATATATATATTGCGTACGATGGAGGAACTGACAAAAGTATGCGCGGTGGAAGTCAGAATGAAAACGGTTTCAATACGGTCATCCATCGCACGATTCGCCTGTCCGATCGCACGTTCGTATTCAAAATCGGCTGACGTACGCAATCCTCGAATAATAATGTGAGCATTCACTTTCTGACAAAAATCAACGGTCAAACCGGCAAAAGGCTCAACAATCACCCGATCCGTATCAGGAAAAGCTTTTTTTATCAGCCTGATCCGACATTCCGTATCCAAAAATCCTTTTTTCCCGGGATTAATTCCCACGGCTATAATAATGGTATCAAATAATTTCAATCCCCGTTTTACAATTTCTTCGTGTCCCACAGTAAAAGGGTCGAAAGAACCCGGAAATACAGCTATTTTTTCCATAATTGTTATCTAATCAAAAAGGTCAAAAAAAAGTCAAAATCATCTGAAAAATCAAGTCTGAATCTCTTTTATCAGATCGACTATCAGAAACTTTCACAACGATTATCGTGTACAAACATACCGAAACAATTGTTAGAAATAAACTAAAAAACAAAAAATCTTCACGCTCCCTTATCATTTAAAATCAATATCCATCATTTCTACTTCAATTAATGATTTTTTTCTATATTTTGTGAAAGTTTTATTAGAGGATCTCATTTTAATTTAATAAGTTTGTACAAATCAAAAACGACAATATTAACACACAAGTATATGGCACAAAAATTATTAATCAGAGATCTTACGTTAAGAGACGGACAGCAATCATCATTTGCTACCCGTATGACACAAAAGCAGATAGACAGAGTATTACCATTTTACAAAGATGCAAACTTCTATGCAATGGAAGTTTGGGGAGGAGCAGTTCCCGACTCAGTAATGCGTTATTTGAACGAAAATCCGTGGGATAGACTGGAAAAAATCAAAGCCGTTATTGGCAATGTTTCCAAGTTGACAGCATTGTCCAGAGGTCGTAATCTATTCGGTTATGCCCCTTATACCGATGAAATCATTGACGGATTTTCACGCAATGCCATTTCATCCGGATTAGGAATAATGCGTATATTCGATGCGTTGAACGACGTGAATAATGTAAAATCAACCATCAAATACGTTAAGAAATATGGTGGCATCGCTGATTGCGCCGTTTGCTACACCATTGATCCTAAATATCCACCTCTCGGATTTTTTGATAAATTGAAAGGAAAAAAGAATCCGACCCCTGTATTTACCAACGAATATTTCTTGGATAAAGCCAAACAAATGGCAGCATTGGGTGCAGATATGATCACCATCAAAGATATGAGTGGTTTGATCCAACCTTCCAAGATTGCAGAATTAATTCCATTATTTAAGAAGAATCTTTCTATTCCGGTAGATTTCCATACACATTGTACTCCGGGCTATGGCTTAGGAGCCGTATTAATGGCTATCACCAAAGGCGTAGACATCGTTGATACAAATATTTGGAATTTTGCAGGTGGAACGGGTGCTCCCGCTATTGAACTGATTTACATCTTCTGTAAGAAATTGGGTGTGGAAATGGATGTCAATATGGAAGCGGTGGCTAAAATCAACAAAGAACTTTACGGCATTCGTAAAGAATTGGAGTCGGTAGATGCCAGCAAACAATTCCCTAATACCTTCAACCCGTTGACAGATACGTTGCCGGCGAATATTGATAAAGAATTTGATAAAGCTATTGAAGCAGCGAAAGCAAATAATGAAGAAGCCTTATTAAATGCTTGCCACGCCATTGAAACTTATTTCAATTTCCCGAAACCTAACGAATTGGTGAAGAAAGCTGAAGTACCGGGAGGTATGTATAGCAATATGGTGGCTCAGTTAAAGCAACTGAATTCTATGGATATTCTGGAAAAAGCGATGGAATTGATCCCCACCGTACGTTTAGCAGCCGGTCTGCCGCCGTTAGTGACACCCACCAGCCAAATCGTCGGTGCACAGGCAGTTAATTGCGCTCTGGACATCAAAGCCGGGAAACCAATGTATAGCAATGTATCCAATCAATTTGTCGGATTAGTAAAAGGGGAATACGGAAAGACTCCGGTAGCTATTGATCCTGCATTCCGTCTGAAAATAGCCGGTACACGAGAAGAGATCCCATACGATACAAGCAAATATCAAATGCAGCCTAACCCAACATTACCGGAAGCCGGTAATGTGAAACTTGCTGCCAACGAAAAAGAAATATTATTGCTGGAACTGTTCCCACAGGTTGCTAAAACTTTCCTGACGAAACAAAAAGAAGAAGCTTATCAGGCTCAGCATAAATCTGAAGGATCACAAGAAACAAAGCAAACAGCCGAAGTGAAAGAAGAAGGTCCAATCACCGGAAAAGTGGTTGCTGCTCCGATGCCGGGTAGTATCATTCGCGTTTTGGTGAAAGCCGGAGATACTGTAACAAAAGGACAACCGATCGTTATTCTTGAAGCAATGAAAATGGAAAACAGCATCGCTTCAGACTATGCGGGAATCGTAAAACGTGTCTTTGTAAAAGAAGGATCTTCAGTTAGTTCTGATGCTCCCTTGCTCGAAATTCAAGCATAAGCAAAGATTCATTCAAATAGAAAAAGAAACCGGGAAAATGGAAAACCAATTTC
>JAVXFZ010000053.1:0-18061 GCA_036657595.1 Odoribacter sp.
CAATCGAATCCGTGAATTTTTTATAAAAGAAGAATCGGAAATTCGTGATAAAATTCGTACTTTCGTGAAGATAAAAAAACAATAACATTTGAAACGTATGAAAATCGCAGTCATCGCACACGACGGAAAAAAAGCGGAGATGGTAGCATTCCTGAACCGGCACATGGACTTTTTAAAATCCGTAGGTATCGAAATAGTAGCCACCGGCACAACCGGAAAACACGCACAGGATGCCGGGCTGGAAGTTGAACGTCTACTATCGGGTCCACTGGGAGGAGATGCTCAGATTGCCGCATTGGTTGCCGAACACAAAGTATCATTAGTCATCTTCTTCCGCGATCCTCTTGGCAAACATCCTCACGAACCGGATGTACAAATGCTGATGCGGGTTTGTGACGTACACAATGTACCCATCGCAACCAATCCGGCAGGAGCAGAAATGATGATACGAGGATTTTTGGAACTTCACCAAAAACAACAGTAAAACACCGGACTTTTCTTCAACACAACAAAGCTTTATCCGTTAAGGATAAAGCCTATACCGTTGAAAAAATATCAGAAAATCTTTGCAGAAGATAATTGAAAATACTATCTTTACATTAAATATAAGTCATACGACTTATAAGATGCTTTTACAAGCTCCTTGAAATAAAATATTGTAAACATTAAAATCTTATAATAACTATTTAACGTTACCTCATTGATGCTTAAAAGGATTGCAGCAATATCTATCTTATCTTTTGCCAGCATAGTAATGCTTGCTTTTGCTGTATTTCCTCATCACCACCATCAGGAATATATTTGTTTTTCCACTTCTCACTGCGAGGGAGAAGCGGGTTCCGGTCATCATTCACACGACGATCAACCGGCTTCCGGCGATACAGGTTGTGTAAAACACCTTTTTCAAACAGAAATCAGTCGCATTCAGTCCATTGAACATTCTTGTGCCGAAGGACATTGCCACCACTATACACTCTATCTGTTTCCGACAACAGATATCTTTGAATTTCTATCCAATTCCGTAGACTGTAAAAACACCTCCCTTCATCCATTTTATCGGGAGAGACTACATTCTGCCTCCTATTTCTCCGATTTATCCGGTAGAGCTCCTCCGGCAGAAACAATCAGCTAAAAAATTCAAAACGATCTCTATTTACACCTATTTCACAAGAAAAATCAAGCGTATAAACTCATAAAACTGTCTATATCGTTTCTGATTTCAAACGCAAAGCAATAAATACATTGCTTTTATAAACCTTTTGAAATAGAATGTTTCAAGATTAAAAAAAGGAGATCATCATTCCCAAACGTCACTTAAAATCATAAACGTATGAAATACTTTATTATACCACTTACTATATTAGCAATGTCTTTTTATGGTTGTAAAAACACACCCAAAAACGAACATTCCCACGAAACGACAGAAGAACACGCCTCGCACTCTCACACAGGAGAAACGACCGAACACGAAGGACACGATCACGAAGCAGAGGAAAGTCATAACCACGAAACAGAAAACGACAACCACAAAACGCGGGAAGCCGCCGGACACAGTGATGAAATCATATTCACCAAAGCACAGGCTGCCAAAACAGACTTTGAAGTAAAAGAAATACAACCCGGCACTTTCCATCAAATTATCAAAACCACCGGACAGATACTTCCCGCTCCCGGAGACGAATCAATCGTTATCGCCACCGGCAATGGAGTCATCTCCTACGCCAACAACCAACTAACAGAAGGAAGTGCCGTCAGACAAGGACAGTCCATCTTCTACATTGAATCTAAAAATATGGAAGAAGGCGACCACTATTCCAAAATGAATGCCAACTACGAAAAAACAAAAGCTGAGTTTGAACGGGCAGAAAAACTAATCAAAGACAAAATCATTTCACAAAAAGAATATGAAAACATCCGTTTAGATTATCGGAATGCCAAAATAGCATACGATGCCGTATCCGGAAAACAATCAGCAAAAGGAGTCCGTGTCAGCAGCCCGCTAAACGGCTTTCTCAAAAACATCTACATCAAAGACGGCGAATATGTCACCGCCGGACAAGCCATTGCCACTGTATCACAAAACAAAAAACTTCTCCTCCGTGCCGATGTATCCGAAAAATATTACAACATATTAAACACCATTCAAAACGCTAACTTTCAAACCCCCTATGATAACCAAGTTTATGCGTTACCGGATCTTTCGGGTAAACTACTGTCCGTCGGAAAAGCGGCAGGAGCCAACACCTTCTACATTCCGGTGACCTTTGAATTTGATAATAGGGGAGCTATTGTTCCCGGATCTTTTGTTGAAGTCTACCTCATCTCCTCTCCGCTGGAAAACAGACTCAGTATCCCGGTATCTGCACTAACCAATGAAATGGGATATTTTTACATCTACCTCCAATTGGATGAAGAAGGATACAAAAAACAAGAAGTAAAAATCGGTGCCAACAATGGCAAAGACGTTGAAATCTTGAGCGGATTAAAAGCCGGTGACCGTGTTGTCACACAAGGTGCCTATCAAGTAAAAATGGCATCCGCATCCGGTGCAATACCCCACGGACACAGCCACGAACATTAACTGTGACTGCCATTTTCACCTTTTACTTTTCACCTTTTACTTAAATTATTATGCTCAATAAAATCATACAATACTCATTACACAACCGTCTATTGGTAATGATGGCAGCCGTCGCGCTGCTAATATGGGGAGGCATCACCGCCGGTAATATGGAAGTCGATGTTTTCCCCGACTTAAACGCCCCCACCGTCGTCGTGATGACAGAAGCGCAAGGAATGGCTCCCGAAGAAGTAGAAAGACTCGTGACTTTTCCCGTAGAAACATCTGTCAACGGTGCGACAGACGTACGCCGTGTACGTTCCTCCTCCACCACCGGATTCTCGGTCGTATGGGTTGAATTTGAATGGGGGACCAACATCTACACCGCCCGACAAATCGTATCGGAAAAATTAGCCGGATTAGGGGAATCGTTACCCTCCAACGTCGGTAAGCCCACCCTTGGACCACAATCCTCCATTCTGGGAGAAATGATGATCATAGGGCTAACCGCCGACAGCACCTCCTTACAAGATCTGCGTACCATTGCCGACTGGACCATCCGTCCTCGCCTCTTATCTACCGGAGGTGTCGCTCAAATTGCCGTCATCGGCGGTGACATCAAGGAATATCAAATCCTGCTCGATCCGGCACGTATGAAACATTACAACATCAGCCTCGAAGAAATAATGCCGGTGGTTGAAAATATGAACCAAAATTCAACCGGAGGAATCCTCTACGAATACGGCAACGAATACATCGTACAAGGCGTAATATCCACCACCAACGTAGAAGAATTAGGCAAAGCAGTGGTAAAAACAGTCAACAATCTACCCATCACGCTTGCGGACATTGCCACCGTACACATCGGAGCTAAAACTCCAAAACTCGGTTTAGCATCCGAAAAAGGAAAACCTGCTGTATTAATAACCGTCACCAAACAACCGGGAGCCAATACACTGGAACTGACTGACAAACTGGATATTTCGATCCAAGAGTTACAAAAAACACTGCCGACAGACGTAAAAGTATCCACCGATATTTTTAGGCAATCCCGGTTCATCAACAGCTCCATCAACAACATACAGGAAGCTCTGATGGAAGGTGCCGTCTTTGTCATTGTCGTTCTCTTCTTTTTCCTGATGAACATACGCACCACCATTATCTCATTAGTAGCACTGCCATTGTCTATGCTAATGGCGATATTGGTACTTCACGCACTCGGTCTGACCATCAACACAATGAGCCTTGGAGGTCTGGCAATTGCAATCGGCTCACTGGTTGACGATGCCATCGTCGATGTCGAAAATGTATATAAACGACTACGCGAAAATCGTTTAAAGCCGGAAGGAGAAAGACAACCGACCTTGAAAATAGTATATGAGGGCTCCAAAGAAGTACGAATGCCTATCCTCAACTCCACCTTAATCATTGTCGCCTGCTTCCTACCCCTATTCTTCCTTTCAGGTATGGAAGGAAGAATGCTGATTCCTCTTGGTATTGCCTTTGTAGTAGCCCTATTTGCCTCCACCATCATCGCGCTGACCTTGACACCGGTAATGTGCAGCTATATGCTGACCACCGAAAAAGCCTTGAAAAAAAGCGAAAAAGAACCCTACATTGCCCGGAATCTGAAAAAAATATATCGCAAAGCCTTAAATTGGGCTCTTTGCTACAAAAAAATAGTCATCGGGAGTGCCTTTCTACTCTTAGTCGCCTCCTTAATTGTCCTTTCCGGACTGGGACGCAGTTTCTTACCTCCATTTAATGAAGGTTCGCTGACCATTAACATCAGCACAATGCCCGGCATCTCGCTCGAAGAATCAGATAAAATGGGACGTATCACCGAAACCATCCTAATGGGAATCCCTGAAATACAAACCGTTGCCCGGAAAACAGGACGTGCCGAATTAGACGAACACGCCTTAGGAGTCAATGTATCTGAAATCGAAGCCCCTTTTGAACTGAAAGAACGCAAGCGGGACGAATTTCTGGCAGATGTACGCCGTCAATTAAGCGAATTAAAAGGAGTCAATGTTGAAATCGGACAACCAATCTCCCACCGTATAGATGCGATGCTCTCCGGAACAAAAGCCAACATTGCCATCAAACTATTCGGTAACGATCTCAACAAATTATATTCCATCGGAAGCCAAATCAAAAATACGATACAGGGAATTGATGGAATTGCCGACCTGACCTTAGAACAACAAATCGAACGTCCGCAATTGCAAATCAAACCCAAACGGGAAATGCTGGCGAAATACGGAATCACCCTACCCCAATTTTCCGAATTTATCAACGTCACACTCGCCGGCAAGGTCGTATCGCAAGTGAACGAGGGAGGAAAAGTATTTGACCTCACCGTGAAAATCAACGATGCAGACCGGGCTACAATGGAAGAAATCGGAGAACTAACCTTAGATGCCAACGGACAAAAAATACCTTTGCACTATATAGCCGAAGTCCTTCCGCTGACAGGACCGAACACCATCAGCAGGGAAAACGTCCAACGAAAGATTGTCGTTTCCGCCAACGTCGCCGGACGCGACTTAAAAGGTGTTGTCAACGACATCCGTAAAACCATCGACGAACAAATCAGCTTACCGGAAGGCTATCATATAGAATACGGCGGACAGTTTGAAAGTGAAGCAGCCGCTTCGCGCACCTTATTCCTAACTTCCCTGATTTCCATTCTACTGATTTTCCTCATCCTTTACCACGAATTTCGAAGCATCCCGCTATCGGGCATCATTATGCTAAACCTCCCGTTAGCCATCATCGGTGGAGTTTTCTGTATATGGTTCACCTCAGGCGTTATCAGCATCCCTGCCATCATCGGCTTCATCTCCTTATTCGGTATCGCCACCCGCAACGGAATCCTCTTAGTATCCCACTACAAACATCTACAAAGTGAAGGTTTCAGCCTCACCGACAGTGTGATTCAGGGATCACTCGACCGGCTCAACCCGATCCTAATGACAGCCCTAACATCGGCTCTCGCCCTCATACCGTTGGCTATCGGCAGCGACCTTCCCGGCAACGAAATCCAAAGTCCGATGGCACAGGTCATCCTTGGTGGCTTACTCAGTTCCACCTTATTAAACGGATTCATCGTACCCATCGTCTACTACCTGTTAAACCGGAAAAATCTTGAATATCAATCCAAATAAAAATATGTATGAATAAAAATATATACCTCATCGGACTATTTCTCCTTGCCTCCATCCCGCTCCTTGCCCAAACGGGCATTGACGGCGTGTTAAAAAGCATTGAGAACAACAACAAAGCCCTGCAAGCCGGTATGCTACTCAATGAAACCCAAAAGTTTGAAGCCCGGACAGGCAACTACCTGCCTAATCCCACCGTTGAACTCAACCAATTATGGGCAGACCGAAGCGATGGAGGCAATGTAAACGAACTGGCAATCATTCAGGCATTCGATTTCCCGACCGTCTATTCCAATAAACACAAATTGTCGAAACTCAAATCTGCCACCTCCGATTACCAATATGCCGGCACTCGGCAGCAAATTCTGCTCACCGCCCAACAAACTTGTTTGGAAATCATTTACCTGCGGAAACAGAAAACATTGCTTGACAATCGACTGAAAAATGCACAACATCTAACTGAACTATACCATCAACGACTGACATCCGGCGATGCCAATCAAATGGAATTAAATAAAATTCAATTAGAAAAAGTCAATGCAGCCAATGCCGCACGTCTGAATGCAACAGCCTTACGCTCAAAGTTGGAACTGCTCCAATCCTTAAACGGAGGAATGCCTATCGCGTTCACCGACGAGAACTTCCCGCTCTCGTCCACCCTACCGGCATACACACAATTAGAAGCAGATTACCTATCCGCCGATCCCACCTTAAAAACACTCAGCGGAGAAGCCGAGTCTGACAGACGGGAAATAAAAGTCAGCCGGGCACTCACATTGCCAAAATTCGACATTGGCTACCGTCGCAACGGTGGCAGCAATGAAAAACTCAACGGCTTCCGTGTAGGTATGTCCATTCCACTTTGGGAAAACAAAAATACAGTCAAACGGGCAAAAGCACAGGCAGCCTACTCAGCGATCCAAGTCGACGACAACACCCTGACTTTAAAAACAAATTTACGGGAACTATATCTGCAAGCTGAAGCCCTGCGCAACTCAAGGGATGAATATGCACAAGCCCTATCCACCCAACGCAGCGAAGAACTGCTAAACAAAGCACTTGAAGCCGGACAAATTTCTACGATCGAATATTTCGTTGAAATCACCCTTCTTTACGACAGCCTACAAAACTATTTAGACGTCGAAAAAGAATACAACACCACCGTCGCAACGCTTTTACAATTCAAATTATAACACCCGTCAAAGCATCCATAAATATACCCCGAACAAGTCCTGCCAACCTGTTCGGGGTATATTATTCTGCTATTCAAACCCTATCTACCCTCCAACACAACCGCCTCACTCCCCTCTCCTACAAGGCATATTTCAACAATTCCCGCATATTCTGAATCACCGTCCCCCTCTCTCTCAATCGCCACTCACTATTGTGTCCTCCCGCATAAAGCAGACAATGAAAACCCAATGCCTCCGCAACCTCCGCATCGTGCAACGTATCCCCAATCATCAACGTCTCCTCCGGTCGTATGCCGTATGCCTCCACCATCCGCTCCCCCCGTTCCACCTTTTCGTTCGCATAAATATTATCCGAACCGCAAACCTGTGTAAAACGCTGTGCAATATCAAAAGACAAAATCATCCCTTGCAACAAATCCTCCCGCAAAGCCGATAAAACATACTGCTTCACCCCCGCCTGCTGCACCTCCTCCAACACCTCCGTCACCTGAGGATTCAAATCCAATTCACCGGCATAAACCGCGTAAGTATCCACAAAATCAATGGATAATTCGTGCATCGACACCCGGTTAAAATCAAATCCCACCTCCCGATAAAAATCAACCACCGGAAAACCAAAACAATCCTTATACTCCTGTGCCGTCAACACCTGCATACCTCGCCGATCCAGCATATCATTCAACGTATTTACACCCGCTTCCACATCATTCAGCAAAGTACCGTTCCAATCCCAAACTATATTTTTATATTTCATTTGATCCTATTCATTGATTCATACATCCCCCTCTCTCTCCACACCTGCCTATCTATAAAAAGCCTCCGCACCCGGCCAATCCAATTTCTTCCGGGCAATCTCTTCCGGATAAACCATATACACAACTTCTGCCTCTGCCGCCAATTCATTACACTCGTTAAATAACTCCACCCGAGCTGTCACCAACCGTTTCCTCACCTCCGTCACCTTTGCCCTCAACCAAATCTCCCCCCGATCCGTTCGCACCGGCTTCCGATATTTCACCTGCATCTCCGTTGTCACACCCGCCGTCTTCTCGTGCGAAAATATTGCCCAACTGGCGATCTCATCCATCAATGTTGCTTGAATACCCCCGTGCAGAATATGAAAAAAACCCTGATAATCCTCCGCCGGCTGCCAATGACAAGTGACATACTCCCCTTCATCCACAAATTCACACTTCAAACCAATGGGATTCATCGGCGAACAACCAAAACAATTATACCCCTCTAAATCCGCATAAGCATTATACATCTTTCTTTTTTCCATACCATCCATTCCTAATTAGACGGTAAAAATAATGCTTTCCACGCAATTTTACACCAAATACATCAACGAATCGACATCAATGAACATCATTCATTCCCCAAGGCTCCACCGAAATAAAAACATACTCCTGAATCCCCTCAGTAATCAATTTCTTAAAATCAATTTTCAATCTCATCCGCTGTCCGGCATCCAAACGCAACTGCACATCCGTCGTATCACTGGCAAACAGCCGTTCCGTGCCCTTGTAAATATCCACCGCCAATCCGGCATCGCCGGGAGGCAACAAAATAAAAAAAGGAGCATTCAAACTTCCATCCTCCGCCCATTCAGTCACAGGATGATACACCACATCACCGCCTATCAGCTTTCCCGCAAAATCAAGCCCCCGACCGACCGACCGAATCGTGTACGAAAAATCCGAGCCATCCACACTTGTCAACTCCTCTAAATGATAAGCCGTAATCGACAACGCAGCTACACTCCGCCGCAAACTGACCCAATCCGTTCCGTCACAACCATTAAACAAAAGCGTACGTGTCCCAAAAAACAAATCATCCGGCGACACCACACTCCCCACATTCTCCAACAAGCGAATCGAAGAACTACCCAACGTATTTCCCAAATTCACCTCTTCCCGCCCTCCTTGCGTATTACCCCATACAACAGCCGTAACACCCGTTTTGAGCTGAGGGATTCTAAAAGGAATGCCCCCCGCAATCGTCTCTTTATCCACAGACATCTGTCCGGTATAATTCCCCTTCTCATCAAACAAATACACCACCGCCTCCCGTAAACTGTCCGTATCAACAATCGTCATCGCCAACTCATACAACGAATCCGAACCCTTTTCCTTTATACATCCCGTCATCCCTATCATCAACAAGGACACGCAAATAATCATCCTCCGATATACTTTTCTATTTCTTTCCATTTCTTTCTCATCTTTCCCCTATCTACGCAACACACCGCAATAAGTTATCACCTTTCATCATTATTTCACAACAAACAGAAATATTCACATCCCACGACATCCATTATTTTTTATTCTGATTATATAACCTTTTTACGGCAACAGAACGGAAAAAGAGGACGTATAAATTGATGTCAATTAACAACTTAATTTTAAAAACAATGAAAACAATGAAAACAATTTTTATGGCATTCTTAGCCGTATTCATTCTCTGGGCTTGCGACAGAGAAACAGAAACTACCCCCGTAATAGATAATTCCGACGGGACAGAACTCCTATTCTCCTTCATCTCTTCCGACGGAGCCTTTTCAAAAGCTTTTGGAGATGCTGTATCAACCAATGCAGAAAAAAAAATCAACAGATGCATCTTCTACATCTTCAAAAAGAATGGAGATCGGATCTTTAGAAAAGAAATTCTCTCTCCACAACTTGACAACATCACCGCAACTCCGGTTTCAATAAAAGTTCCGGGCTTACAAAAAGACTCCACGTATAAATGCTACGCAGTCATTAATGAATTTTTCTCAGATGCAGAAATTAACAACCTCAATGAATTAGGAGCAGTCATTAAAAATAACATTGCCGCTCACAACGGTAAATGGAGTGAAGTAAAAGACGACGTATTACAAGCCCGTATCTTTTCCGGTTTTTCTATGGTAGGAAACAAAAATCTAATACTAACCGACTTAATATCACCACAGACTGTTACCATTCCGGTATCAAGAATCACGGCAAAAGTTGATGTCCAAGTCACATTAGATCTGATACCTCCTTATAACACAGGTGTATGGAAAATAGATTCAGTGAAACTAAACAAAGCCCAAGCAACAACCCCGCTTCTGCTGAAAATCCCAACAACAAACGTAGGAACCCTCACATTTTCACAAGCGTCCAATATGCTCAATGCCACTAATTTCCAAAATCGTTTTTATGTATTTGAAAACGGACCGATGCCTACGGCGAATTGGATGAATATGGACATCTTTGGTACTTATAATGGAGCTCTTGTCAAATACAACATCCCATTAAATCCCTGCCCTACCGGAACCGATTGCGGCGCGGGACGATTCAATCGTAACGGTGCTTACCTCATTAAAGTATTCGTCAAAGGTCCGGAAGCCACCCAGTTAAATCTACTGGTCAATGTTCAAGACTGGGCTACTATTTGTACACAACCTTACACTGTTGGTCAATAACGATTAACGATTTTTGAAGGTATTCTAAATAACACTGCCGCGGAACATCCATCCCGCGGCAGTATTTTTATCTCTTTATATTCCGGCGGCTACATATTCGTCGCTATCAATTCGGCACAAGCACGCATTTCCTCTGCCGGGAAATGCTTTTTCGGATGACTGAAATTCAAATCATTCCCATCATTCAGCGGAACCAAATGAATATGAGCGTGCGGAACGTCAAGCCCCAATACAGCTACTCCCACCCGCTGGCAGGGTACACTCTTCTCAATCGCCTTCGCCACTTGCTTGGCAAAAACCATCAAACCACTCAACTCCTCGTCCGAAAGATCAAATATATAATCCGTCTCCTTCTTCGGAATCACCAATGTATGCCCTTTTTGCAAAGGAGCTATGTCCAAGAAAGCATAAAACCGATCGTCCTCTGCCACCTTATAGGATGGGATCTCACCCTTTACTATTTTTGTAAAAATTGAACTCATCGTTACCTTTTTTCAAAATCCATTTCCTCAGCCTCTTACAGACTAATATCCATAATCTCAAGCTCTATCTCTCCTGCCGGCACTTGCACTTTCACTTTATCGCCCAATTTCTTTCCCACCAACGCCTGTGCTATCGGTGTATGAATGGATAATTTACCCTCTTTAAAATTAGCCTCCGTTTCAGACACCAACGTGTAAGCCATCGTCATCCCTGTCTTCAGGTTTTTGATCGTCACCTTATTCAGCATCTGTACCTTCGACGTGTTTATCTGCGATTCGTCGATCACTCGACAAGAGGTGATAATATTTTTCAACTGAGAAATCTTTGCTTCCAATAATCCTTGCGCATCTTTAGCTGCATCGTACTCTGCATTCTCCGATATATCTCCCTTTTCAATCGCTTCTCCAATTGCCTTAGAAATCTTAGGGCGTTCAACATTTTGTAATCTCTCTAATTCTTCGTGCAGGTTCTTTAAACCTTCTTTTGTTACGTAAGACACATTATTGCTCATAACCGTTATAATTAAGCGTTTATATTATACATAAAAAAATAAATGACACTTATCCTCCAATAAGTGCCTTTATTAAAAAGAATCCCATATTTTATCGGAATCCTCACCTCTGAATGCAAAGATAAAAGCTTTTTTCAGAATAAAAAAGTTTTTCAAAGAAATTATACAAACGTTTTCACTTCAAAGAGTTTTCCCATACAATAATAGACCTTATATATAGAATCGTCTCTATTACCGATCTCTTGTCCACCCCTCATCCCCCCGCAATCCCCTGCATAAAGTGCCCCTAAAATGCTTTAAAAGTTGCTATTCAGTGCAACAGAAGCCTATATATCACCGATTTACACGCTTTTTATTGCCTCTTTACCCTACCCTCAACAAAAGGATGACATTATCATAAACAACGGCTTAGTGAGAGATTTGATAGTTTTTCACTAAACTATTGCATATAAAAATAACTTTATCTACATTTGCAACCTGATTCAGACGTACACAGTCTCTGACACGAAAGACTCCGTAGTCATACTGTGCCCGATAAATAAATTTAATAAAAATATAAAGTAATGGATTTAATTAAAATTGCAGAGCAAGCTTTTGCCGCAGAAAACCCAGTAGAGCATCCTTCGTATGGTCCCGGTGATACAGTTAGTGTTCACTACAAAATCATTGAAGGAAACAAAGAGCGTGTCCAGATATTCCGTGGCGTGGTTATTCAGGTGAACGGATGTGGAGCAACCAAAACATTCACCGTTCGGAAAATGTCAGGAAATATTGGTGTAGAAAGAATCTTCCCGGTTAATTCTCCGTTTATCAAGGAAATCGAAATCAATAAAGTTGGAAAAGTTAGACGTTCCAAAATTTATTACTTCCGTAACCTTACCGGTAAAAAAGCTAAAATCAAAGAAAAAAGATCTTAAACAATCTTTAAAAAATAATGAAAGCTCTGCATTGCAGGGCTTTTTTATTTTTATAACTTTGTGAAAATGTTAGTGCAAGCACGTGAGTGATCCCTCAATACATAACAAGTGACACCATCAAGATGACCGTCAAAACGATTATAATAAATATATACCCACTATGGAAAATAATGAAATCATACAACAAGCGAAGAAAAAAGCTGAATCGTGGTTAGATAAAGCTTACGACGAATCGACTCGAAACGCTGTGAAACAAATGCTTGAATCTCCCGATTCAACGGAATTAATTGATTCATTTTATAACGATTTAGAGTTTGGCACCGGCGGATTACGTGGCATTATGGGTGCCGGCAGTAACCGGATGAACCGATATACCGTAGGAGCAGCAACACAAGGATTTGCCAATTATATCAATCGAATGTTCCCACAACAAAAAGAAAAATCCGTTTGCATCGGACACGATTGCCGCCACCACGCTCGCGAATATGCAGAAACAACGGCTGCCATATTTTCAGCCAATGGCATTACAGCTTATCTGTTTGAATCCTTACGCCCAACACCCGAAATGTCATTTGCCATACGCGAACTGGGATGTTGCGGCGGCGTCATTATCACGGCATCACACAATCCGAAAGAATACAACGGCTATAAAGCCTATTGGAACGACGGTTCACAATTAATCCCTCCACACGACCAAAACGTCATCGAAGAAGTAAAAAAAGTGAAAGTCACCGACATTCAATTCAAAGCCGTCGCCGAACGGATTAAAATATTAGGTGAAGCTTTCGATCAGAAGTTTCTGGCTACGGTGAAAACAATGAGCCTCTCGCCGGATGCCATCCATCGTCAACACGATCTGAAGATCGTCTTTACTCCGCTACACGGCACTACCTATAAATTAGTTCCCGATTCACTTCGGAATTGGGGATTCACTCATATCACCACGATCCCGGAACAAATGATTACAGACGGTGATTTCCCTACCGTTGCTTCAGCAAATCCGGAAGAACCCGCCGCCTTTAAAATGGCACTTGAGAAAGCCCGAGAAATAGATGCCGATCTGGCTATGGCGTGCGATCCGGACGGAGATCGAATTGGAATCGCCGTAAAGAACGACGAAGGCGAATGGATTTTACTGAATGGCAATCAGACAAATATACTCTTCACGTGGTATATTATCCGCCGCCGGCAAGAATTAAACCGAATCGAAGGAAATGAATATACGGTGAAAACCATTGTCACCACTGAACTCATCAAAGATATTGCCGAACAAAATCACATTCCCTGCTATGATGTATATACCGGTTTTAAATGGATCGCCGATATGATCCGCAAAAAAGGACCGGAGGGATATATTGGTGCCGGAGAAGAATCGTTTGGTTTTATGCCGGGATCATTCACCCGCGACAAAGATGCCGTATCCTCTACCTCCCTAATGGCAGAGATCGCTGCTTGGGCAAAAGATAACGGAAAAACCTTATTTGGTATCCTCAAAGAGATCTATGCCGAATACGGATTCTCGCAGGAAAAAATGGTCTATATCGTCCGCAAAGGATTGAGTGGAGCGCAGGAAATTAAAGATATGATGAATAATTTCCGCCATCATACTCCTGAAAAAATCAACGATAGCCCGATTCTTATTAAAAAAGATTATGCAAATCTGCACGCAACCGACACGGTAACAGGTAAAACAACGAAAATGAATTTCCCGACAACCAGTGATGTGTTGCAATTTTTCTTAGCAGATGGTTGCAAAATTTCCATTCGTCCCTCAGGCACAGAACCAAAGATCAAATTTTATTTTGAAGCACGGGCAAAAATGGAGAATACCACCGACTTTCAAAAAGCACAAGAGGATGCCAATCAGAAAATTACAGAACTGATGAAAGATTTGGGAATTTAATCTTTAGGGAAAACGATCCACAACAGTGGATTGTTTAGATTTTACACACAAGATTACACTTTGTTGATTCGTTGAGTTGTTTAAACAATCCAACGAATCAACAAAATAACAATACATCCGTCTTTGTGCTGAAAGAACTTTTAACATTTTCTTCTACTTCTCGCCGGCTGGGGGAAAAAAATCTGCTTTGAAATTAATAAAATAAAGCCGTTGACGGGCACGGGTAATTGCCGTATAAAGCCAACGCCAGTATTCATCGTTTTGCATATCCTCAGTCAGCCATCCCTGATCAATAAAGACAGCATCCCATTGCCCACCCTGCGCCTTATGGCAAGTCACCGCATAAGCAAATTTAATCTGAAGTGCATTGTAATATTCATTTTCACGAATCTTCTCAAAACGCTTCCGTCGAGAGGAAATATCCACGTAATCCGCTTCAATGTTCCGATAAAAATCTTTACTCTCTTCATAAGTCATTGCCGGATAATCAGAGGTCAAGGTGTCGAGCATCACCTGAGCCGTCAAGTCTTCTTCATAACCATCAATCCGAAGAGTTGTAGTAACGAAGTGCTTACCGTATAAATCTGTCCGCTTCCCCGCACGAAGGACGGTCGCCATATCCCCATTGGCTATGAAATCAATTTTGTCGTAATTCGCTCCCCAGAAGTAATTATTTTTGACAATCATCATTCGATCACCGCTACAAAAATCTTCTTCCCTATATAGAATCGTACGACGAATACCTTCATTAAAACGGTTGGAACGCTTATTAGAACGACAGACTACTATCGTTTCTTCTTCACCGTATTTTCCATAACAGGTGTCTATTTCCTCCAACAAGTTTTCTCCCGTAATTCTGAATACATCCGGGAAATGTGTCACATTCAACGCCGGAGACAAAGCATTTGTACCAATCAGATTTCTGATCTGTGTGGCATTATATAAAATACCCGACTTCTCTGCCTGACGCATAATATCTGTCAAATGTACCTCCGATACACTGAAATGATAAGCCGCTTCCAATTCATTACGGTCTAATGCCGGACTAATATCTAATCCGACAGGGGGCAATTGAGCAACATCACCCACCAATACTAAACGATTGTTTTTACCATTATAAATAAACTCTACCAAATCATCCAGCAAACAACCACTCCCGAAATTTCCATCATTGCTCACATTTGAAATCATTGATGCCTCGTCAACAAAAAACAAGGTATCTGCACCACCATTAAATCCAAGATTAAACATTCCCTCCCCGTCAGTAGCCGCTTTCTGCCTATAAATCTTTTTGTGTATAGTGAAAGCCGGTTGCCCGGCATAACCCGAAAATACTTTCGCCGCACGCCCTGTCGGTGCTAATAAAACAACCTTATACTCCAATGCCAGCAAAGTGTTCACAATCGCTGCCACTAATGATGTTTTTCCCGTTCCGGCGTAACCTTTCAATAAAAACACCCCCTCCTCTTCCCTTGCAAAGAAAAAATGAGCAAAAAGCTCTACCGCCACTTTTTGTGTCGGAGAAAAATCAAAACCAAATGTTTTTAATACAACATCTTCAAAATGTTTTTCAATCATTATGAAATTTCATTACGGATTATGCCTTTAATCTAAATTTTTTCCTAAATTTGCGAGCAATATTAAGGTTTTGTGTTGTGCTGATTATATATGTATCACAGGATAAAGATATAAAAATAACACGAACCATACGTGACTAATAATTAATTATGCATTATTATCATATAAAAATAACGTAAAAAATGAAAAAGCTTATCATTCAAATCCTTCTTGCCGGGCTTATAATCTTTCTCGGTTACAAGTGCTACAACAGTATTATGATTCCACAAAGATTCACTGAAATTAAAAAGCAAAGATATGAAAAGATCATACAACGCTTGAAAGATATTCGTACTGCACAAGATGCCTATAAAGGTGTTTATGGCAAATACACCGGAAATTTTGACACATTGATCTATTTTATCAAATTTGATTCAGTAAAAGTGGTGCGTTCAATCGGTGCTCTGAGTGACGATGATATTGAAAAAGGTATAACAGAAGCACAGGCTATCAAAGACGGAACCATCATCCGGGATACCGTCAAAGTTTCTGCTTTAGAAAATGTATTCGGAAAAGACTATGCAGCTGATGATTTACGCTACATCCCTTTTACGAAAAAGAAATATCAATTCAAAATGGGTGCCTCTTCCGTATTCACTGACTCAGGCGTCGAAGTTCCAATATTTGAAGCACGTATTTCCAATATGGAAATATTTGAAGATATTAGAAACCAATACAACGATCAATTATTAGAAGAAAACGGCGAAAGAATGCGTTTGAACAAATATCCCGGTTTAAAAGTCGGTGATCTAAAAGAAGCAAATAATAATGCAGGAAACTGGGAATAATATAGGTTAGATGCAAAACGTATATTATATTGACAATAATTTTGTAAAAGAAAATTCATTACAGTATATTTTGTCCATCCGTTATTCAACGGATGGACTTTCGTTTTGTGTCCACGACTACAATAATCGGCTACTTGTATTTTTTTTACAGCCTTATAATTTGGATTCCAGCGATGCCGTTATCGCCAAAGTGAAAAAAATCATTGTTGATGACGAACTGCTCAATCTAAAATACAAGAAAGTTTATATCCTGACCTGTGGTAAAGATAAAATATTATTACCGGCTCATATTTTTAATAAAAACTATCTGCCGGATATGTATCGTCTTTCCCTACAACCACAAAAAAACGATACATTATTGTATCAGAAAATCAAAATAATGGAAAGTTATATTGTTGAGGCTCTGCCTCGTAATTTTGTGACTTTCTTAAGTTCCCGCTACCCATCACTCTGCATCGTCAATAGTGCTTATCCGTTTATTATTCATTCACTGTCTAATATTCAGATTAATACCCATCACCTATTTATAGATATTCACGATCAATATTTCGATGTGCTGTTGACTCGAAGTAATGATGTTCTATTATTCAATTCATTTGAATACAGCGCGATCCCTGATCTGATCTATTATAGTCTGAATTGTTTACTACAATCCAACGTCAACAAAGACAATTTACAAACTACCGTATCCGGAAATTTGGTCAACGACCCCCAATTGTTGGAAACTTTAAGCAAATACATCCCCCATATATCGGTTTTAAGCGACGCTCCTTTATCACAATTGATAAAGAATAATGAATTGAACCATTCGAGTTTCTTTCACTTGTTAAACATCCATCAATGCGAATAATCAGCGGCACACATAAAGGTCGGCAAATCTTCCCGGATAAAAGTTTTAATGCACGCCCAACAACCGATTTTGCCAAAGAAAATCTGTTTAATGTCCTCCTTAACTATATGGATATTGAAGACTCTCGTGTGTTGGATCTATTTTCAGGTACCGGAAGTATCAGTTATGAATTTGCCTCCCGCCAGGCAGGTGAAATTATTTCCGTCGAACAAAATTATAAACATTATGCTTTCATTAAACGAATGACCGAAGAATTGGGGTTCAAAAATATGAAAGTCTTCAAAACGGATGTTTTCATCGCCTGCAAAAAATTAAAAGGACGTAAATTTGATCTTATTTTTGCTGACCCTCCCTATAATTTAGAACAAATTACAGACATCCCATCAGCGATATTTGATAACGAATTATTGGCAGAAAATGGTTTAGCTGTCATTGAACACCCCGCAACAATAGATTTTTCCACACATCCCCGTTTTTCAGAACAACGTCAATATGGTAGTGTGAATTTCTCGATCTTTAAATAAGATCGTGTAAATGAAATTTATCTCCTTAAAATCATTTCAATAAATATCCAAATTCCCCCAAATAAATCTTCGCACAGACTCATAAAATTAGCACGTTGGG